>JAOACM010000103.1 GCA_026417845.1 Planctomycetota bacterium
CTACTACACCACCTACAACCCACTGTTCGAAGGGACCTCGCTGCAGGGGCTGCAGCACAGCTTCATGACTCTGGTCATATTCACGGCGATCGGGATAGCCTTCCTCCTGCCGCTTCAGATATCGTTCTCGCTCTGGTTCTATTTTCTCGTCGGCGAGGCCTTCGTGCTGATCGCCTGCTGGATGGGCTACGGCACGAACTACCTTTCCTTCCCGACCGACTGGCTTCTGGATAACAACATGGTCACCGCTCAGGGGGCCGGCGGTCTGCTTTGCTTCGCGTTCATGTGCCTCTGGAAAGCCATAATGGACCTGCGCACGAAGGCGGCGGGACTTCAAACCGGATACGAGCGGCTCCGGGCATACGGCCCGGCTGTCGGACTTCTGGGTTCGTTCGCGCTCGTATCGGGATGGCTTGTCTGGAACGGCATCGGCGCGTTCTGGGCCGTGATGTTCACGGGGGTCTGTACGCTGATGACCATAGGACTCATGCGGATCGTGGCCGAAGGCGGGATATACTGGTTCCAGATCCATGTCGGCCCGTTTCATCTCGCGAAGGTGACCGGCGCGCTTCCGAATCTCAAGGCCGGCGGATGGGTAGGAAGTCTCACATCCCTGTGGAAGATTCCCGCCCCTGTGCTGGCCGCCCTGATGCCCATTTATTCTGTGATATTCATGGAGATAAAGACCTTCCTGGCGCCAAATCTCCTGTCCAGCTTCAAACTTCAGGAGGAAGTCCGCGCCGGGCGGAGGCGGTTCCACGCTACCATACTTGCCGCGATCATTGTCTGCGTCATTGCCTCGCTGATCGTGCATGTAGGCATGAGCTACCACCGCGGCGGGGCCCAGATGAATTCGTGGTTCTCTTCGCAATGCCCTGCGAGTGTAATGGAAAAGGCGGTCGCCATTACCAGGGAGAACCGGCCGTCCTGGGACAACACGGCGTGGTATGGCCTGGGCGCCCTCTGGGTATTGTTCAGTACATGGATACGCAACAAGGCGTTCTGGTTCCCGCACCCCATCGGTTACATAATGCTCGCCAACCCTCTCATGCAGAACCTCTGGTTCTCGTTCTTCCTGGGTTGGATCGCGAAAAAGGCAGTAGTGACCTACGGCGGCAAGGACACCTTCGAGAGAGTGAAGGCACTGTTCATAGGGATGATAATCGGCGAGATATTCGCGTGCGGACTGTGGACCATTCTTGCGCTCATATTCAACTGGCCGGGCGTTCAGATAGACCTGAACCGCCGGAGGGCATAACCGTCGCCGGGGCGGGTACTTTCCCGGTTAGTCGCGGTTCCAGAGAGACGATGGCAAGCGAGGATGCCAGGCGGAGGGCGCGCAACCGGCTCCTGTCGGGGATGTGTCCATCAAGGTGTACAGAGAAACGCCACGGGCTCTGATACGAAGTGCTCGTCTGGCGGAAATATCGCGGCGCGATCCGCGGATATTTCCCCGGTCGGCCCCGTCGCCCTGGCGTGCATAACTTGCGTTTTCTCAATATATTGCGTTGGGGCTGGCCCGGCACTTCCTCCACCGGACGCGGGCGGGGGCGATCGAATCCGGCACTGCTCTTGCTTAATTCCGGAGTTCGTGGAACATTTTCGGGCGCGGGGAAATGGGGCAGATATTCTGGTCGCCGTGTCAAAATGGGGGATTGGTTCCATGCGCAACAGCCGGTTTTTTTCGAGTATATCCATAACGGTTGCGTTCGCCGTGTCTTTGCCGGCTGTCCCGTTATTCGCGGCGGCGTCGGCTTCCGCTGCGGAACCTGGAGAAGCTCCGGCCCCCCGGCCTGGGGAAGGCGAACCGGGGAAAGAGGTCCCGAAGGGGCTCCGCCAGATGATCAGGGGCGACGACTCCATTCTGATAGACCCCGATGCCAGGCGCGTAGTGCTGACCGGAGAGTTCACGCTCCAGCAGGGACAGCTCGAGTATCTGCTGATAGCGCGGGGAGGGAAGGATCACGAGGCGGTGGTGACGCTTGACGCAAAGCCCTCCTCGATCGCACTGGCGATGCTGATCTGCAAGTACAAGTGGGTCGGGAACGTTACGGAGACGGGAGATATCAAGGTTCCCAAGGGCGACGGCGTGGAGTTCTGGTTCGAGTACAAGGACGAGAAGGGCGAGACGGTAAAAGTGCGTGCGGAAGAGATGGTATACAACGTCAAGACGAAGAAGACCATGCGCCAGGCGCCGTGGATATTCACCGGGTCGAAGTATGAGCGGGACGAGCAGAGCGGCAGGAACATCTTCATGGCCGATGTTGAGAAGAACGTTGCGGCAATATATCGCGACCCGTACGCCCTGTTCAACACGCCCATGGATACCGGTTCCGACGACACTTTCTACGAGATCAACAGAGCCAGGATACCGAAGCGGGGCACAAAGGTGAGGGTGTGGATCGAACCGGCTTCGGAGAAGGAGTTGAAACCCGAAGACCTCATAGACAGCACTCCGGAGGCAAGGCCGAGGGAAAACGAGAAGTACCGGAAGAAGCTTTCCGTCCCCCCGGAGCAGTCGCGCGGAGGCGCAGAAGACCCCGGCGCTCCGCCCCGATCCGGCGGGTCGAAAGAAGAGAGGAAGGAATGAAGGCCCTGCGGGGGACCCGACGCGATGGACGCTTCCCTGTTCGCCGTCGTCAAATCCTCCGCCGGCCGCTGGTTTTCGGCACCGGGGTTCCTGTTCCGCCGCCGGCTCAGGGCGCTGGTCCTGCTGGCCGTTTCCTGCGCAGCGGCCGGACTGGCGCTCGCGGTCTTCTTCGGGGCGCATTTTCCGCCGGGAGGCGGCTCGCCTCCGTTCGCGCCTACGGGCGCCTTTGTCGTATGGACTTTCCTGGCCTGCCTGTTGCCGATCGGGATCGTTCACGGACCCGTCTGCGGTCCACGGGGAGTCCCGCCGGAAACATCCGCGGCCGGTGCGCCGGCCGGGGGTCTGGAACCGGGCGCCATCCATCCGAATTATCGGATTCCTGATGCGACGTCTCCGGCCGACTTACGCCTTTCCGGAGCGGATGCAGCCGGGCCGGCGAAAGCTGCCCTTCCCACGCCTATTTCTCCGACGGCCGCAGCCCTCTTGTTGTCTCTCGCCGGTTCGGCCGCGGGACTGGCTGGAATACTGGCCGGTACGGGCCGTCCCTTCGCGTTCCTTGCCGGGGCGATTTCGCAATGGGTTCTGATCGGCGCATGGCAATGCGCGCTGCTTGGGTGCATGTACCTGTTTTCCGAGGTCGCCGGACACATCGCGGCCCGGATTCTGACGGCGGCCCTTGTCTGCTTCCTGTCAGCGTCTTTTTTCTGGTCGGGGCCGCTGCTCGCCTGCCTGGAAAGAAGCGAGGCGGAGACGGGAGATGGGGGACAAGCGGCGGTCACGTCGCGCGGCCTCGCCGAGTTCTGCCTGCGCTCCAATCCCCTCTTCGGAACATTTTCCCTGTGGTGGCACGCCTGTCCGGAGGGGGCAAGGGTGGATATAGTCAGGGCGCCGCTGATGTACGCGCTGTGGGGTTCCGCCAACCGGATGGTATCGTACCCGGGCATCTGGGGTATATCGCTCGATGATGGCGATGCCGCCGCCTCCGGCGGGACGGGGACGGCGGCCGCCCCCATCGTTTTTTCCATATTCGCTGCCGCGATTGGGTTGGCCCGCGAAGTCGTTCGACGCAAGGCGCGCCGGGCGGCGGGGGCATGATGCGCAGGCCCGGTCCCGCGGCGGCATATTCGCCGGGAGTTGGAGATCCGCGCAGAACGATGGAAGGAGGCTGAGCACGAATGTTTCGGATACCTCGCAGCAAGGTGATCACGGGACTGGAATGGACGGGCGATCGGATTCCATACCGCGAACCGGACGTCAGGGGCGATACGTATCCCATGACTTGGGCGGATGACGGCGAGATCTATACCTCAGCGGGAGATCCGCTCTGGGGCGAGACCAGGGACGGGCTCGACATTGAGAAGTTCAGCGGAGGCCCTACAGACTACGTGATCAAGAAGGTCAATCCCATGAACGACTACACCGGCTGGGGTGGTAACGGCCCGAAGCCGACCGGTATGATCTGCGTCGAAGGAGTTCTTTATCTTGCCTTTCAGAACCTGCGCCGCGCCAGGAAAGCACCCTTCAGCCTCTTCTCTCAACACGGCAGCGACGCGCATATCGTCTACTCCACCAACAAGGGCGGTTTCTGGATCCCGGCGATCGGAAACATCGAAGCGCCTATGTTCCCCGGATATAAGTTCGGCGGCCCGGCCTTCGTGAACTTCGGGAAGAACAATGCGAACGCCCGCGACTCTTACGTTTACGCGATATCGTCGGACCAGTGGGACAACGGGTCGAACCTCCGTCTGGGCCGCGCCCCGCGGGATGATATCGCGAGCCGGGAGGCATGGGAATGGGTATGCGCCTTCGACCCCTCGGGCGAGCCGGCGTGGAGCCGCGACCTTGAAGCGGCGATCCCCGTCCTCAGCCTGCATCGGTGGATTGGCCTCCCGGAGATGGTTTATATCGCCGGCATCGGGCGCTACCTGCTGCTGACGTGGCGGCTCCACAAGGATTTTTCGGGCGACGACGGGACCGATCTGATCGTTCTCGACGCTCCCGAACCGTGGGGGCCTTTCTCGCTGGTGCACATAGAGGAGTATTGGGAGGGGAAGGAATTCACCCCGTATTGTCCGCGCGTTCCGCTCAAGTGGATGGGCAACGACGGAACAAGCGGATGGCTGCAATTCTCGGGGAGCTGGAGTCCGGCTGGACAGAAGGCGGGCCGCTATAGATCGCACGTGCGCCCATTCCGGCTGAAACTTGCATGATCCGGATCGGAACGGACGTTAGTACGTAGTCGGATTATCGCGGGCAGGGGGGAGGCAAGGGTCTTCCACGAGGTTGCCGACGTCATTGAGCGGTTTCGATGCCGATCGCGGCAGCGGAGAATCTTAATCATGGATTCGGCAAAACAGGCGCTGCGACTTGATCGTTTCTTTGAAGGCGGTGCGCTGTCGGTCCGCTGAAGCGGTTGCGGGGAGGACGCGCCGTATGGTCGCGGGGAAGGCACGCCCCGGTCCGGCTTCGGCGCTCTCCGAAAAGGCGTCGGGGGTAAAAATCGCGAAAAATGCAACTCTGCTGGAGCGTGTTCGCTCTGGAGAGCTGGGGTAAGCCGCCTTGCCGCCCGCACAAATCTCCCTATCGTCCGGGGACATCGCAACCGGCTTCGTTTCTTCAATTTTCTGTTGCGGAAAGTCTCCGGGGCGATAAAATAAGCACAGATGCCGTGGGTTTCCGCCGGCGTCAGTGGGATTGCGGGCGGAGAGAAGACGGCTGGGCGAATAGTTAGGAGAGGCGTAGATGGCTACAGGGAAGGTAAAGTGGTTCAACGATCAGAAGGGGTACGGGTTCATCGCA
This sequence comes from Planctomycetota bacterium, assembly GCA_026417845.1. Taxonomy (GTDB): domain Bacteria; phylum Planctomycetota; class SZUA-567; order H5-PLA8; family CALKMO01; genus CALKMO01. The sequence goes on from JAOACM010000103.1 coordinate 5,390, forward strand.
TGCGACGGGGGTGGGAAGGACGTTTTCGTCCATCACACCGCTATTCAAGTGCAGGGATTCCGGACGCTCAGCGAAGGCCAGGCGGTCGAATTCGATATCGTGGAGGATAAGAAAGGCCCGAAAGCGGCCAACGTCCGCCCGATCCAGCAGGCGCAGGGCTAAAAGCGATACGCCCGAATACCCGTTCTTGCGGGCTGCGGAATCGAGGCTTTCCCGGGAGGGAAAGCCTCGATCGTTTTTATAGACCTCCCGTACTGATGCCTGCCCGTCAGGTTCCGTCCGGGAACGGTCCGGCAGCGGACTCAGGGAGGACACTGCCCTTGGTTCCCGCGGAGGTTTCCCGGCCGGTCCGCGCTTCGATCGCCCGCGACTTGCGGGGCGTGTAATCGTGAAGGATCAGGACGTTGCAGGGGCATGTTGTGGGCGGCGACGTGCGGCCGGACCGGGGGGGTGAAAGGCCAGAAGGCCACTGAGGCCGACGCCGGCGCTTTGCTGTCGGTCGGGTCGGCGCTATACTCCGATCGCCTTTTCATTATGGAGTTGATTGTCGGGGCTTTCGCGGAGCGCTCTGCCCGGCCGATGTCGAACCGGGCGCCGGGAGAAGGACGGGGAGCGGAATACGGCGCGTGCCGCCGCAGGGCGTCTGCGTTGCTCGCGGTGGCGCGGAGCGCGGGTGTGGAACCGCGCCGGGAGGTTTTTCCGATATGTCGGCCACAACCGTCGTCGTCATAGGAGCCGGGTTTGCCGGGGCGGCAACAGCGTACCACCTGGCCGGAATGGCCAGGGGACGGTTCAAGGTCGTGGTGGTAGAACGGGAGGAACTCCCCGGTAAACATTCCTCCGGGCGCAATGCGGGGTTGATATTGCAGGTCATCCCCGAGGCGGCACTGTACCGTATGGTTGCGGACGGGGCCGCGTTCGCGCGGTCTTTGCCCGGCAGGACCGACTGGCCCGTACCGACCGGATTCGAGCGGAGCGGCGCGCTGTTGATAGGCGGGAAGGAAGGCGTCGCGGACCTGGAGCGGAGGGCCGGGTGGGCCAGGGGCGCTGGTATCCCAACAGAGTGGTGGACGCGCGAACAGGTCGCGGAGCGCGTTCCGCCGGTAGCCGACTCGCCTTTCGAACGCGCCCTGTTCTGCCCGGATGAAGGCGTGGTGGATATAAGCTCGTTCCTTGACGGATACATCCGCGCGGCCCAGGCATCGGGTGCGGAGGTTCGCCTCCGATGCGAGGTCGTCGGGATGGAAACCTCGGGTCGCAGGGTCAAGGCCGTGGTAGTTCGCGAGGCTGGCGGGCCGGAGATCGCGGTCCCCGTGGCGATCGTGGTCAATGCCGCGGGTGCGTGGGCGCCACAAATGGGCGCCATGGCCGGAGCCATGCCGATGCCGCTCAAGCCGACGCGGCGGCATCTGTTCTCCACCGCCCCGGTTGATTTCGTGAACCCCCGCTGGCCGTTCGTGTGGGACGTTTCGGCCGGCTGGTATATGCGGCCGGAATCCGGCGGACTGCTGCTTGGTCCGTGCGATCAGGAGGAATATCCCCCGTCCATTCCGGATACCGATCCCAGGATTGAGGAGCTTCTTGCGGAGAAGCTGGCCGCGTCCGCGCCGCGGCTGCTCGATATGCCCATAATAAGCAGGTGGGCCGGGTTGCGCACTTTGCTCCCAGACGGCCATTTCGTTGTCGGGAGAGATCCCAAGGTCAGGAATTTCATATGGGTTGCAGGGCTTGGCGGCCACGGGGTCACGGCGAGCTGGGCGGTGGGGAGGTTGGCGGCGAGGATAATAATGCAGGAGGATGCCGGGACGGGACATCCCTACCCGGCGGTTGACCCGGCCCGGTTCGCCAGGCGTGGCGTTATGGCGTGACGGGGGCGAAAGGCCCGCGGGTAACGCTGTTTGCGACGCGCGTTTGAAGGAATAGAATGGCTTTCGTATTTTCCGGCACGGTTCGGCCGGGGGCGATTGGGAGGGCCGGAAGCCGGATGCCCGAAAGTCGCAGCCGACGCCGCCGGCGCGGAGCCTTGCCTGCGGGCCGTTGCGTCGTGGGCGCGAAGGCTTGGGAGTATGGTTGGGTGTGGAGGAGAGGGCGAAGATGAGGATCGGCGTCTTTGACGGAAGATCGCATGCCGGCGCGGCCGGCCGCTCCCGCAACATGTCCAGGCAGGGTTGTTTTCGGATCGCCGTGCCATGCTTGGGGGCTGCTTCGGACCGGGGCGGTCGCGGTAACGGGACGGGCGCGTCGCGCGGCCGGTTGGTCGGAGTCATACTTTTGATCGCTATGACATGCGGATGCGGAAGAACTCCGCGGACGAACGACTACGCGGACCTCGAGCCGGAGCTGCGCATCCCCGCTATGTTCAGGGTCGAGGCGGAGGAAGTCGAGGAGATGCTGGCGGATCTCCGCCTGAGGCTGACGGAGCCGCGGTCGCGTAAGGAGCCCTCGGCGGTGCTGGTTGGCGCCACTAAGGCGCGCGAAACGTGGCGCCGCGTGGCGGCGCATTTTGCGGCCGGTGTAAACGTGCCGGAGAAGGCAGACTCTCCGGGAGCGGGCGCGGCGGCGGCCGGAGCGGCGGCGAATAAAGCCCCGGGAGGCGGAGTCGGCGGCGCCGATCCGGAGGCGCACGGTAAATGGACCGCCGCGGCGAACGGCGTGAGCGTCGCGCTGGAGGACGCCAGGCGACATATCGGCGAAGGGAACTTCGAGGCAGCGGACTATTCTCTCTGGCAGGCCGGCCGCTGCATGGACGTTTTGTGGGAACGGGCCGGTTTCGGAGACGTGCCGGTGGCGTGCATAAGACTGCGCTCGCTGATCGCCGCCGTACGTTGGTGGCCGTTTGAGCGACGGGACAAAGTGGCCCCCGAGATGAGGCGCCGTATCCTGGCCGCCCTGCGCCGCGTGATGGAATCCGCGATGGGAGGAATAGGCGACAAAGAGGAAGCAGCCTCGCGCATGGCGATCCTTGCGCGCCTCAGGACCGCCTCCGACTCCTTCCTTGATGCGCTCGCGGTGGACAGCAGAGTGGATACGCTGCTGGATCGTTCCAAGGTGGTCTTCGGGGCGCTCTCCGACTTGGAGAGGCACGTCGCCGAAAGAAGGGCGGCAGGGCGATAGATCTCCGCAGGCCCGCCGCCGGGTCCGGCCGGCGGCGTCCGGCGGAAGGAACGGAGGGGAGGGTATCCGCGGGCCGGGGCGGGGATCGGCGGCAGAACCGTGCCGTCGCGGACCGGCTGGACAACCGGCAGTTTTGCCGCAGTCGGGAGCGGAGGTTCCCTCAAGGTGGGGAGTTTCGATCGCGCGCCCGGTATGTGGGGACGGGGGCGCGAGTCCCGCCTTGGCGCTTCCGGAACGTGTGCGCTTCGGAACAGGCGGTTCCCGCGCCCGCAGTCCGTTTCCGGCGCTCCCGTTTGCCGAGCCCGGCAGGTTGCGTCGCGCGCCAGGGACACGTTCGGTCCCGCTTGACACTTGCCGCGCTCGATGGGAGACAATAGAATCCAGTCATGTCAGGCTGACAGTGATTGTGCGGGCGCACGGGTGCAGCTTCGGGCGGAGCGCTCCGGCGGCGTTTCACGCCGGGCGGCCATAGCGAGGAGTGTCCGGCATGAGATCCCTATGGTACGCAGGTTTGACCGCGGTCATGGCGCTGGCCCTGGCCGCCGGGTGCCGCACCTCCAGGACGGACGTCGGCGGGACTCCTGCGCCGGGCGACGCGGGGACCGTCGCGAAGNTGCCCGAAGGCGTGGCCTTCGACCCCGACAAGGCGAGGTTGGAAGACGCGATATACGAATTCCAGTGCGCCTACGTGTCAGCCAGGCCTTTCTTCGAGCTGAAGGAAGGAGAAAGGTATCAATACCGCATGTGCGAGGCCGTGGCGGTGGATCTTGACTACTTCGCCGGCCTCGTCGTCGAAAAGCACATTAAGGAGTTCATGCCGGCGGGGCCGGCCTTCCACAGGGACATCAAGTTCGTCGCCAGGCACGCGCACGACCTGTCCGTTGCGTGCGCCGGACACAGGCCGGAGGAGATAAGGAAGAGCTGGGAGAGGATGGTGGTGCTCGTAGAGCGCGCCCTTCCGCCAAAGGTATCGCTTGATGGGACAGTTGCCAGACCCGTGGTGTTCGGCGAGAGGTGCCGCGGCGTGGAACTCGACCCGTTCGGCGAGGCGATGATCGAGGAAGCCGGGAAGGGTGGCAGGGGTGGCGGGAAGGCCGGCGATGCGTCGAAACCGGAGGGCAAGGGGAAACCGGCTGGAGAAGAGGAGAAGAAGGAGAGCGAAAAGTCCGCCCCGTGAGGAGGGCGGACGCGCCTGGACATGGTTTTCCGGAGGCATGCGGCGCCATGACTGCAGAAACCACCGCGCGTCCGTGGTACGCAATATCGGCTTTTGCCGACGAGATCCACCCGGACATCCAGATACAGATGGATGTGCTCAGCGATTGCAAGGTGCGGTTCGTGACGCTTCGCACCGCTTTCCAGAAGAACGTCCTGGACCTCGAAGAGTTCCAGAGGAAGAAGCTCAAGACCGAGTTTTATAATCGCAAGTTTCGTTTCTCATGTCTGGGGTCTCCCATCGGCAAGGTGTCGGTCGGGGACCCGTTCGAGAAGGAGCAGGAGAGGTTCCGGAAGGCCCTGGACGTGGCCGGATTCTTCGAGTGCCGGACCATCCGCATCTTTTCGTTCTATCTCCCCGAAAAGGCCGACCCTGCAGCCCACAGGGACGAGATAGTCAAGAGGATGAAATGGTTTGCGGATCAGGCGAAGGCCGCCGGCATCTACCTTTTGCTCGAAAACGAAAGCGGTCTGTATGGGGATGCGCCGGAGCGGTGCCGCGATCTGATTGAGGCCGCTGCCTCGCCCCACCTGGTCGCCGCATTCGACTTCGCCAACTTCGTGAGGGACGGGTTCGACACGCTGAAGGCGTGGGATGTCCTGAAGAAACACGTTAAGGAGTTCCATATAAAGGATCACAACCGCGCCGAGAACAGAGTGGTCCCGGCCGGGAAGGGAGACGGACGCGTAGCGGAAATACTCAAGGACGCCAGGGCCGTCGGCTTCCGCGGCTACCTGACGCTCGAACCTCATCTCAAAGCGGTGGGCCAGTTCCAGGGATATTCGGGCCCTGAGATGTTCGTCGCGGCCGTCGAGGCGCTGAAATCCATACTGGCCGGCATCGGCTGACCGATCCGCCTCCCGCGGTCGGCGCTCAAAGCCGCGACTTCGCCTCCTTGGGGAGGAACGGGTTCTGATTCCATCTTGGAGCCTGTCCAAAAACTTCCCGCCGGGTAGTGTGGAGCGCTGATCGTATAACCGGACAGTGGGACTTGCTGAGCGTATAAACTGCGCGCCGGGGGGCGGACAGGCTCTAAGAC
>JAOACM010000104.1 GCA_026417845.1 Planctomycetota bacterium
CCTGCGCATACATCTCCGCGCCCGCTTCGTTGCGTCCTCTCTGACAGCCGTTTCTGCAGACCGACAGCGCAACCGGCTTAGGTCAGGACCTTTCGGTTCCCGGCTTGAAAGGTGCTGGCGGATCGGCGCGGGCCGTCCGTTCCGCAGTGGAACCGGTCGGCCTCAAAATGCTTCCGAAATTTCCGTCCGGAGAATCGAAAGGCCTTGCGGCGAAGATGGGCGCGGGAATCCCAATAAGGTCCGCACCCGGCAGGCAAGCGGGCGGGACGGATCCGTACGCTACGGCGGTATGACCGCGCGGCATGCTCCCGCCGACGGAACATCGCGGAAATCTAGCGGCGGAGGGGGGCGCAGATCTGCGCCGGGCTTGGCGACCGACTTGGCCGCCGCTGTCGCGGATCGCACGCGCGCGTCGGAAGCCGCGTGGACTCCCGGTGACGGCAACCGGGGGGGCAATCGCCGGTCCCGGCCGTATCGCGGCTCTGGATGCGAGGTTCGGCTCCCGCAGGCATGCCGCCGCCGGGTCCCGCCCGCTTGTCGCAAAATTGGGAAAACGAAGGCTTGTTATCCGGCTTCCGACGGATATAATATTTCAGCTTTCGGACGGGCCCTGTCCGGCGTGTGGAACCGGGGAGAAGCCGTGGGCAAGCGGCGTCAGAAATGGCCTTGACTGGCCCGGTGAGATTATGCCTGGCGATATAGACATCAACAAGGTGATTCAGAGCGGATCGCGCCAGATGGACATCTCCGAGCTGGCCAAGCTCGGACACAAAAGGGTTCGCGTAATAGACGAGGCGCGCATCCGGGAACTGATCATGGAGGCCGTCCAGGAGCGGCTGAAAGCCGAAGAGGAGGATGTAGTCCGGCGCGAGAAGCGCCTGGCCATGGTGAGAGCCAAGCACGAGCTCGAGGGACGGATCGCTGAGCGCGTATCGCAACTCGAGGCTGGCGCAGTTCCCTCCGCCGATGCCGCGGCGCTCGCCGCCGAGATATCGCGGCTGAAGGCTGAACTGGCCAGGACGACCGAAAGCATCGAGGCGGAGAAGCGGAGGATAGCGGAGGAGTCGCGTGCCGAGTTCGAGAAGTTCCTGCGCGGCGCCAGGGAGGAAATCGAGGCGCGGAGCTCGTCGTTCGAGAAGGCCCTCCGCGAGCTGATCGAGCGTGCCTGCGCCATGGTACCGGCAGACGCGAGGGCCGCGATGCCGAAAACGCCTGACGGGCAGGCGAAGGCAGCGGCTCTGATCGAAACGCTGGGGGGATGCCTGAACGCGATCGGGAAGTACCTGGAAGGCGTCCACAGCCAGATTAACGCTCACGACCAGGACATCGCGATGGCGGCCGCCGAGCACAGGCGGCTGGAGATGGAGCTGGCCAGGGCGAAGCAGGAGGCGGACAGGCTCAACGAACGTCTGCGCGCGGCGGAACGCCAGCTGGATGCCCGCGATCAGGATATTGCTCTGGCGGCCCTCGAGCAGCGCCGGCTGCAGGCGGAGAACAGGAAGTTGCAGGCCGAGGCCGCGCGCGTAGCCGAGCTGAGCGGAGAATTGAGGCGGCTCAGCTCGGAACGGGAGCTGCTCCTGAGCAGGGTAGCGGAACTGAGCGAGAAGCAGAGCGCCGCCACCGAGCAGCTGGCCAGCGTGACCGACAAACTGACCCAGATAAGCGCCAATCCGCCCGCGGCGCCGTCCGTGCCTGCCGCCGATCTGAAGGAGGTCATAGGGACGCTCAAGGAGGAGATCGGGCGGCAGGTGGCATGGGCGGTCACGGCTCAGAAGACCGGGGCCACGGGCGGTACCGGCGCCATAGATCCGGGCCTGCAGCTCGATGCGCTGTTCTCGAGACAGATAGAAACCAACGTTGAGGCGGTCAAGGTGCAGGCGCAGAAGACTGAGAGCGTAGCCGACAAGCTGGCCAAGCTCCGCCAAGCGAAAGGCGATAAGAAGCAGGAATGATTCCGTGGCGGAGCCTCCGGGCGCGCGGAGGTGCGGAGCGTTTCAGGGGTTCGCGTCCGGAGGGGGAAGTCGTATCCTCCGGTCGCATGGATGAACCGGAAGTTCGGAGGCGGCGGACAAGGGCTGGACAAAAGGGCGCGCGGCGTACGATCACTTTCCTCTGGGCGAGATGGGGAGGGTGTAAACGGTGGAGGGGAGGGATCGGAGCTGAGTTGGGTAATGGGAGGGGGAGACCGTGGAGAAGGAGAAATCGGCCGGGACTGGAAGCGGCAAGCAGGCGACGGAGGAAAAGAAGCCGGTGGAAGGAGGCAAGGACTCTGACCTTGTCATGGGGCGGGGACTCGACATCGGGACCTGCAACCTGGTCAGCGCGGCGCAGCGCAGGGACGGTACGATAGTCTACCGTACTTTACGCAATGCGTTCCTGGACGTGGAGATAAACGATTTCACGAAGAAGATGCTGACCAAGCTGGGGGTTCAGTACGTCCTGTACGACCGCAAGATGTACGTGCTGGGCAACCCGGCGTTCGAACTTGCCAATATCTTCAACCGCGAGACGCTGCGCCCCATGGCGCAGGGGCTGATATCGCCCCATCAGGCCGACGCCCTGCCGATCATAAGGCTGCTGGTCAGCCAGGTGCTGGGCGAGCCGGCCCGGGAGAAGGAACCGTGTTTCTACTGCGTGCCGGGCGACCCGATAGACTCCCAGATGAACGTCGTCTACCACCGGGATATATTCGACGGCCTGCTCCGTAAGCTCGGCTTCGTTCCGACGGCCATCGCCGAGGCGCACGCGCTGGTGTTCTCAGAGCTGGCCGATGACGATTTCACCGGCATATGCATCTCCTGCGGTGCCGGGATGTTCAACTGCTGCGTGGCATACAAGACCGTCCCGGCGGTAGTCTTCTCCACCTCCCGCGGCGGCGACTGGATAGACAATAACGCGGCCATGGTGCTCGGTATGAAGGCCCCTCGAGTAACGGCTATAAAGGAAAAGGGGATAGATCTGATGCACCCGCGCAGCCGCGAAGAGGAGGCGCTGGTCATCTACTATCGTAACCTGATCAACTACACTCTGGTAAACATAAAGAAGAAGTTCGAAGGCGGCGAGGGGATACCGACGTTCCCCAACGCGGTGGACGTCGTCTTCTCAGGCGGCACCAGCCTGGCGAAGGGATTCATTGATCTGGTGGCCGAGGAATTCAAGCGGATCGAGTTCCCGCTGCAGATCAAAAACATCCGGCTGGCCAGCGACCCGCTCAACGCCGTGGCCCAAGGGTGCCTGCTGGCATGTCTCAGCCAGCAGAGCTGATCTCCACGACGCGACGGCGGGCAGGGCGATTCCCGTTTTATGTCGTTTTTGCCGGCCGGTCAGAACTGACCCATACTTTTTCAGGGCAAAAGCGTCTCTGTTGCATAACTTGAGTTTGGCAACTTTTCCTTCAGGCGAGACCTTGGAAGGCATCGCATGTGGTCATATAACCTCTTGTCAATACATTAGTTGCGTTCTTCGATAGAACTTTGCCGGAGTACAGCTTGGGATAGCAGAGCAAGCGCAACTCGCTCATCCCATAACCCCTTTTCTACAAAAGGCTTGCGCGAGAGAGCAAGCCAAAACTTGCCAAACTCGAGTTACGTTAAGAACGGCTGCGTCTATGTAATGGACATCGCGGGTGGGGAACGCAAGCCCGTGGCGGCCGGAGGCGGCGCCCACTGGTCGCCCGACGGGAAAAGGCTTATATACGCCTTCGACACGATGGGACGTGCCGGGTACGGCAAGACGGCCATATTGGATCTGGAAACCGACACGGAGGAGGTCATATCGCCGGCCAACGTCAACAGGCCTATACACATGCCGACCTTCACGCCCGACATGAAATTCGCCGTCGTTTCCAACGGCGACGCGTTGCTGATACCGCTCAACGAAAAGGCTAACGGCCCGGCCCCGGACGGCAAGGCCGCGTGCATTGTCCGGGGGCACCCGTGCAACCTGGAGGTCAGCCGTGACGGGAAGTGGTGGAGCTGGGTGGTGGATACGCACGGCGACTACGGCGCGTGGCTCCAGTACGCAGAAGCCCGTTATGATGGCCAGCCGGTCCGCGCCGTCAGCCTGAAGCTCGGCTGGCCGGCTGGCTCGGTCAACTACTTCCCTGACTTTTCGCCAGACGGAAAGTACCTGGTCTACGTCCACGCCGATCAGCAGAAAGGGGTCAAATCCTGGGAGCTCCAGAGCAGACAGGAGATATACGTAACGCGGTTCCCGGATTGCGAGGCCACCGTCCGGATCACGTGGAGCGGAGCCGCCAGCCAGCATCCGCACTGGTGGGGCCCGCCGGCAGGAAAGTGAAGGTGGGGGCGTTCCCGCACGATCCGGTCTCGCGCTGCACGTGCGGTGCGCCCGGATGTGTCTGATCTGGGGGCGGCCTCACGCTACGGTCGTGGGTGCGTAAGGAAGGCCCGGGCGATTACAGCAATGGTACGCAGAGCGAAGCGATCGGGTTTTGCCGGGGCGGGATCGTCCGTTTCCCGCGCGCCGGGTTTCGGCTCCGCTCCAGGAAGCGGCGCCTATTGGCCGTACGGGAACCTCCATCGTCCAGCGCAGGAGGCTGTCGCCGATCCTCCGGCTGTAATCTCAACCCTTCTTTCGGGAACGGGCGGATCCCTCCGTATGGCCGCATGGCCGGTCGTCATATTGTGCTTCGCGGCGTCCCTGCCGAGGGGGGAGGAAGCGGGCGGGAAGGCCGGCCCGGGCGGAGCGGACGGCGGCCGGGCCGATGTTCTCAACACGTATTCCTTCTGGCGCTGCCACGCCGTGATCAGACCGCCGTTGTTTGCGCGCGCCAGCGGAACGGCTCCGGAAGGCGGCGTGGATGGCGTCGCGAAAGAACGGAAGCCGGGAGCCGGCGAACCTGCAGACGGAACAGGGGCTGGATCGGACGGCGCGACGGGCGGGCCGAAGGCTGCGGCGGGGGGGGAGGAGGGAGTGGCCCACCGAATGGCCGCCGGCGGACTGGACCGTGCCGGACTTCGATGACGGCCGCTGGTGGCGCGATACCGGTCCGTTCCTCGGCGACTACGGCTGGGGACCAGCTCACGCCGGCCAGCCGCAGACGGTGGCGCTCCTGTGCCTGCGCGGAAAATTCGGCATCGCCGATCCGGCAAGGGCCGGCGATCTCAGACTTTCCCTGCGCTTCCGCGGCGGCGCGGTCGTCCATCTGAACGGGCGGGAGATCGGCCGTTCCCACATGCACGAGGGGAAAACGGAGCCGTGGACGCCGGCCCTGGAATATCCCGAGGAGGCGTTTTTCTCGGAGCGCGACACGTGGAAGCTTCAGAAGGACCAGGTCGCGGCGCGCTTCGAGACGCGGGTACGGAGCGCCGAATTCGCCCTGCCGCCTTCGCTCCTGCGAAAGGGCGCGAACGTCCTGGCGATCGAAATCCACCGCGCTCCGCTCAAACCCCTGCCGCCGCGCTGGGATTCGCGCAACATGTTCAACTTCAATACATGCGGCCTGGTGCGCGTTTCGCTGACCGCTCCCCAGCATGCCGCGGCTGCGACGATACCGAACACGACGCGTCCGAAAGGCTTCCAGGTCTGGAATGCGAACCTGCTGGATCTGGTGACGCCGGTAGACTACGGCGATCCGTGGGAAACGATCCGTCCGATCCGCATCGTCGGGGCGCGCGGCGGGACGTTTTCGGGCCAGGTCGTCGCCGGCTCGGACGCGCCGATAAAAGGACTGCGGGCGGAGGTTTCCGACCTGCGCGCCGCCGGCGGCAAGTCGCTTATCCCGGCATCGAACGTTTGCGTGCGTTATCCCCGCCTGGCCCAGATGGGCACTTCGTACAGGTTCCTGCATCCGAGGTATCCGACGAAAGGCGAATGGTACGATGGCCGCTGGGGGATGTGGCTTCCGAACTTCGACGTCCTGTCGGACGCTCCTCCCGATCCGGTCGAAGTGTACCGCGACGGCAACGCGCGAGCGGACTGGCCGGCGGTCTGGGGCGCCGTCCAGCCGGTATGGGTGACCGTTTCCGTCCCGCGCGACGCCGCGCCGGGCGAATATTCCGGCAGGCTGACCGTCCGGTCCGAAGGGGCCGGGTATGTCGAGGTCCCCATATCGCTGCGCGTCTGTCCGTGGAAGGTGCCGGATCCGCGGACATTCTCCACGGTAGTTGACCTGGCTCAGTCGCCGGAATCGCTGGCCATGTACTACGACGTGCCGCTCTGGTCCGACAGGCATTTCGAGCTGATAGGCGAAAGTCTCCGTCTGATGGGGCTGATGGGCAACGACGTGCTATACATCCCCATGATCGGTGAGACGCATTTCGGCAACGAGCACACGATGGCGCGATGGAGCAAAGGACCGGACGGCGCCTGGAAGCCGGATATCTCGCTTGTGGAGAGGTATCTGGACCTGGCGGAAAAACACATGGGCAGACCGGCGTTCGTATGCTTCCACATCTGGGATTACCATCTCGGCGGCGACATCAGGTTCGGCCGGATGTACGCGGGCAAGCGCGGCACGTCCACCGAGGCCGCCGTGCCGGGAATCCTGGCCAGCACGACGGATTCGCCGCCGCGGACGGAGCGTCTTCCGCACTATCTCTCCCCCGAGGGAAAGGACGTATGGCGGAAACTCGGAGAGGCGATGAGCGCTCTGGTCAGGAAGCGCAGCCTGGTCCAGGCCGCCACGCTGGGGGTCGGAGGCGACATACTGCCGTCGAAGGAGGTCGTCGAGTACTGGAAGGACATATTCCCCGAGTCGAAATGGATGATTCAGGGACACGGGGGAGGCGGACACGGTTCGGTGGCCGAGGTGCCCGCCGACCTGTACGGCGTGCCGGTCAATTACGTCTCGATAGTATACGGCGCCAGGTTCAACTTCGGAGACCCGGAGAAGACCCGCATGTACGGCTGGAAGCCGGTCGCCGGGCCGGTCAGGACGCTGTTCGCTCGGGGGCTGAGCATGAGCGGCGACGTAGCTCCCCCGGCGGCCAGCCGCCTGATAGCGGAATGGAACGTCGAGGGTGGCCAGCGCGGTATCGGACGGCTGATGGCCGACTTCTTCAGGATACCCCGTAAAGACGGCAAGGGGGCGATCTGGCTGCCTGGGCGCTATCCGAAAAGCTCGTGGGCCAATGCCGGTTTCCGCGGGCAGGCGTTGCTCGCGCCCGGACCGGCGGGGCCTATCCCGACGGTAAGGTACGAACTTCTCCGGGAGGGCATCCAGGAGGTCGAAGCGAGGATACTGATCGAAAAGGTCCTGACGAACGAAGCCCTCCGCTCAGCCATGGATGGAAAGCTGGCGGACGCATGCCAAGTCGCGCTCGATGAGCGGACGCGCGTCAACATGTGGATCTTGGAGTACGGACAGGTCATTGACTACAACGTCGGGGCCTGGCACTCCATGATGGGTGGCGCTATGGATATAAACTGGTACGCCTATTCGGGATGGGAAGACCGCGCCGCAAGGCTGTTCGACCTAGCCGCGGATGTCGAGGTTAAGATCCCGTCCAGAAACCCTCCGGACGGGAAGGGAGATAGCCTTGATCCCAAAACTCCGCGCCCGGGGTTTTCGGATGGGCTCTAAGTGCCCATCTAAAAACTTCCTGCCGGACAGTGGGACTCGCTGAGCGTACAAGCTGCGTGCCGGAGGCTTTCGGACAGGCTCTAGGGGTGCTGCGCAAGAGGGGAGCCGGGGGGCTCATATGAATATGAAGCGGACAGATGGAGACGGGACTGGAGGCGGCATGGAAACTGGCGGTGGAAGCGGGCGGATGGCGGGGGGCAGGGATGCCCGTGTCAGGCGCGCCGAGGAGCTGCGCAGGCTGATCGAAAAGCACGACAGGCTGTACTACGTCGAGAACAGGCCCGAGATATCGGACCGCGAATACGACGAACTTTACGCGGAACTCAAGCGCATCGAGGAGGAGGATCCGTCGCTGATAACTCCTGACTCACCAACGCAGCGCGTAGGCGCGAAGCTGTCTGGCAAGGAAGCGATACGGGCCGAACCGCATCGCAGCCCGATGCTTTCACTGGACAACACGTATTCGGAGGGCGAGCTGCGCGAGTTCGACGGCCGGATACGCAGGTTCCTGGGGCTGGCGGCGGGGGCGGAGATCGAGTACGCCGTCGAGATGAAGATAGACGGGGCGGCCGTCTCGCTGTGGTACGAGCGGGGCCTCTTCGTGAAGGGCCTGACGCGGGGCGACGGAGAGAAAGGCGAGAATATAACGCACAACCTCCGGGCCATCCGCGACATACCCCTCAGGCTGATCCCGGCCAAAGGCGCGCAGGCGCCGGAATTCCTGGAGGCGCGCGGAGAGGTGTACATGCCGAGGGCCGAATTCGAACGCTTGGTCCGCAGGCAGGAAGAGGAGGGGGAGGAACCGTTCGCGAACCCGCGCAACGCCGCGGCCGGAACTATCAAACAGCTCGACCCCAGGGTCGCCGCCTCCAGACGCCTCAGGATGCTGGTCCACACGCCCGGCGAGTGCTCCGGAGTCCGATGGCGGACCCATCTCGAATTCCTCGAAGGAATGGCCGCCCTGGGTCTGCGTGTCAATCCGCACAGGCGACTGTGCAGGGGGATCGCCAGGGTCATCGAGACGATCGCCGAATGGGAGGATCTCAGACGATCCCTCGATTACGACACCGACGGTTGCGTGATCAAGGTAAACGATCTCGAGATGCAGAGGGCGCTGGGATTTACCGCCAAGGCGCCGCGCTTCGCGATAGCGTACAAGTACAAAGCCGAGGAGGCCAGGACGCGGCTACTCGCGATAGACGTCCAGGTTGGGAAGACGGGCGTCCTGACTCCCGTGGCGCGCCTCGAACCCGTATTCCTCGCCGGGACTACCATTGAGAACGCATCTCTCCACAACGAGGACGAAATACGCCGCAAGGACATACGCATCGGCGACGTCGTGTACATATCGAAGGCCGGCGAGATAATCCCGCAGGTGGTACGGGTGGCGAAGGAGGAGCGGACGGGTGCCGAACGGGAATTCCGCATGCCGGACAGATGTCCGGCGTGCAGCGGGAAGGTCGAGCGGCGTGGAGGGGAGGCGGCTTGGCGATGCGTAAACCAGCGCTGCCCCGGCCGCTACCGCGCGCGCATCCTGTATTTCGCATCGAGGCGCTGCATGGACATTCAGGGTCTCGGTCCGGCCCTTGTAGACCGCCTGATATCTGAAGGGCTCGTTAAAGATCCTGCCGACCTCTACGCGCTGCGGACGGAGGCGATCGAATCGCTGGAGTTCGAGGGCGAGGACGGAGTAAAGAGGCGTCTGGGGAGCAAGAACGCCGAAAAGCTGATCGACGCCATAGAAGAGTCGAAGTCACGCGGGCTGGCGCGCGTGCTGGCGGCGCTGAATATTCCGCATGTGGGCGAACGGAAGGCGGAGCTGCTGGCGGAAAGGTTCGGCAGCATGGACGCCATCAGGAAAGCCTCCGCCGGGGACTTGATGAAGGTCGAGACTATAGGCGAGGTCGTAGCTCAGTCGGTCCTTGACTTTTTCGGCGATCCCGGCGAGGCCGCTCTGGTAGACAGACTGGCCGAGGCAGGCGTCGTCATGAAATCGTCCGCAAGGCCCGCCGCTGCCGGGGACGGACCTTTTGCCGGCAGGACGTTCGTCCTGACCGGAACACTCTCCGGTTACACCAGAGAACAGGCCGAGGCTCTGATACGCGAGCGGGGAGGCAGGTGCGCCGGATCGGTAAGCTCGAAGACCGACTACGTGCTGGCCGGGAGGGATCCGGGGTCCAAACTGGACAAAGCGAAAAAGCTGGGGGTAAAGATCATCGGCGAGGAGGAATTCGAGCGGATGCTGGGCGAGCAGAAATGAAAGGCGCTCAAGGGCTGCGAATTCCTTCGCTTCCTGCGGGTGGCCGCGGCGGCGCCGGACGCGATCCGCGCGGCGCCCGATCCCGGCGCGGAGCACCCGTTTGGCGAATGGATTGCCAGCCGGGGACGCGCTCCCGCCCGGTCTCCCGTCCCTGTATCCACTCGAGGGAGATGGCGAGTGAGAGACGGCGGCAGACGGGCGCGACGCGGGCGGCCTCCGATCACTCGACCTCGATGACCCCGTAACGTTTGAAGACCCGCTCCCTTATCGCCCGCACCTCGTTCTTCAGCGGTTCCTCGGCCTTCCGGAGCGCGTCCGCCGCCTCCTTGCGTGCCTTGACGTTTTCCGGAGTTTCCTTGCCTGCCTCTATGATTGGAACCTTGTATTTGTCGCGGACCTCAATGAGCTGCCATGTCTTCTCATGGAGGCGTTTGATGTCATCGTCGGTCGTCTTGCCAATCGGGAGGGAATCGTACTTTTTCCTGACCTGATCCATGGTATGGGTTGCCAGCCCCTCGCGATCCATCCACTTTTCAAATTCCAGATATCTCAGCAGGTACTCCCTGTTGAGGCGCGGCGGGGTGCCGGCGATCATGCCTCCGGAGTAAAGCCAGTAGCCGCCCAGAGCCGCCACGACGATGGCGGCCACGAGGACGATAGCGCCAGCTGCGGACAGTCCTCCGCCCCTGCGCCGCGGGACTGCCCGGCGCGCCCCCCTTGCGGACCGCCCGGCGCCGCCGTCAGCTCCTTTGGCGCCGCCAGGTTCGCCTCGTCCCGACCCGCGCGCGGACCCCGAAGACATCTCCCTTCCTCCCCGTCCGCGTAAGTGTTTGCCCGGTTCAGGCTGGGGCTGTTACCTGTACTAGTGCGCT
>JAOACM010000105.1 GCA_026417845.1 Planctomycetota bacterium
GCTGGCGATGGGGCAGGCAGCAAACGGCGCCGAATGGCTGTCCGGCGCCAACCCGGCGTGGTGGCTGGCGCTGCTGCCTGCGGTGGCCGCGTTCTGGATGATCGTTGCCGGCCGTTCCGCTGCAGCCGGGGTCAGGCTCGATGGCCTGGCCTTCGCGGCGCTTCTGCTCGGCACATGCGCCTTCGGCAAACGCTTTTCGCAACTGCACCTGCGCCTGCCCCCCATCCCGGGTCTGGGCACGATCCCTCTCTACGTGACCGACGCGACGATGGGTGCGCTGCTCATCGCTGCCGCGGCCCGCCAGACGGAGGGATTGCGCGCGGCTCTCTCGTCCGCCTCCCCGTGGTTCCGCGCCGGCTTCTGGACGTACCTGCTCGCCGGGGCTTGGGCGCTCTTCCGCGGCCTGCGCGAACATCCTCCGATGCTGGCGCTCCGCGATTCCGCCACGGTCTATTATGCCCTTTTTTCCCTGATAGCGATGGAACAGCTCCGCGACGCCAGGAACATTCGGATAGTAGCGGCTGCGGCAAGTGCCGGCGGCATATGTGGAGCTATGCAGGCGTACTACAATTTCTGCTCGGGAACATCTTTTTTGGTCACCAGCACGGGGACGTACCGTTACCTCAGCGGCGCCGAGGCGCTCGCCTGCGCGTTCGTATTCGTAGGCGCGTTCCTCTTCATCGTCGCGGCGTCTTCCGGCATCCGCGTCCTGCCCGCGGCCGCGATGCTGGCGGCATCCGAGCTTTTCGTATGCGTGTTCCTCGTCCAGCACCGGTCGCTGTGGCTGGCAGTCGCTTCCGGCGCGGCGGTCGCCGTCCTTCTGGCGTGGCGTGGCGGCATTTTATTCCCCGCCAACAGGACGGCCAAACTCGCCGCCGCTGCCGCCGCTCTTATACTTCCCTTCCTCGCGTCGGGATTTCTCGGGCCGGAGATCGAACGCCAGACCGCCGCGCGGGCATGGAGCATGCTGGAGTTGAAGGATGGATTTCTCCCGGCCGGAGCGACCGCTTCGCCCCGCGACGCGGATGCTGGTTTCGGCGATCCCAACATCACGTGGAGGATCGCACTCTGGAGCGAATACCTGAGGCGGTGGATGCTGACCCCCATCTTCGGAGAAGGCTTCGGAGGAAGATTTGCGTTCACGTTTCGCGGAATCGAATATCCTGCCCACCAGCACAACCACCCGCACAATTCGTTCGTATGGGTGTTGAACAGGACGGGGATCGTCGGGGCAGCCGGGCTGCTGGCCATGACTTTAGCTGCCTGGCTCATGGGTTTGTGCAGGATACATCTGATCTCAGATGCATCGCGCCGGCTGTCTGTTATCGCGGCTTTGGCCTGCAACGCCGTCGTCGGGGTGATGGCCTGTTTCAACGTCGTGCTGGAAGGTCCGCACCTGGGGATATTCTACTGGATATCGCTCGGCGCCGCCATCGGACTGCTCGGAGGCGCTGGCGACCAGGCGCACGCGGCCGGACCGGTTTCCTCCGGGGGCGGCGATGGCGGAACGGGGCGATCCATCCCGGCGACCGCCCCGGCCGCCGGGCCTGCCTCCGGTCCCGGCTGACTCGTCCTTCGCAACTGCCCGCCGTGTCCATATACAGGGGCGCGAAGTTCGCGGACGGCTCCCGTTCCCCGTGGCGCCCTTGAGGTTTCCCATGCGTGATACCCTGCGGGAAGGGCGTCGCGCCATGTATTCCGGCGGGGGCTCCGGCTCCGGGAACCGGCTGGCGATACGGGTCGGCCTCGCCTTGTCCGCCGGCCCGGCGGGGGCTAATATATCGCCGGGCGTTCGATCCGGGGGCGCAGGCCGCATCCCCCTCGCGGCTCGGAGGCGTCGTTTTGGGACCGCTTACGACGGGAAAGCCGGATACCGGGACTCCCGACGGTCTCCTTGTGAAGGCCGCGCTGGCTGGCGACGAGACGGCCTTCGAGCAGCTTATATTGCGTTACCAGTCGCTGGTGCACCTGGTGGCTTACAGACAGTGCGGGTCGGAGGGCGAGACGGACGATATCGCGCAGGAGACATTCGTGCGGGCCTTTCAGCACCTTGGCGATCTTGACGACCCGGACCGCTTCAAGGGCTGGCTGCTCCGCATCGCCGCCAACATCGCCCTCGACCACGTGCGCCGGAAAAAGCCGCCGGCGGTTTCGCTGGAGGAAAAACTCGCGGGGCCCGAGGCGCTGGGCGAGGAAGCTCCGGCGAGGGATGCGACCGGCGAGGAAACCCTGGATCGCAGGGAACTTCGCCTCAAGATAGTGGAAGCGATATATTCCCTGCCGCACGACTACCAGGTGCCGGTCGCCATGCGGTACCTGGAGGAGATACCGTACCGCGAGATCAGCAGGCGGCTCGGACTTCGCGAGGACACTCTCCGCAAGCGCATACACAGGGCGAATCTTATGCTCAGGAGAAAGTTGAAGAACCTCTGGCCAGGGGACGACGCGCCGTGAACTGTGAACAGACGCGCGAATGCCTTTCCGAGTACGTGGACGGGGAGATACAGAACCCCGTGGAGAAGGCCGAGATCGAGGCGCACCTGGCCGTATGCGGCGCGTGTCGAGAGGCCCTGGCGCGCGCCAGGAAGTTCACCACCACCGTGATCCAGACGGTTGGCCCCCTGCGGCCGAAGGAAGGATTCAAGGATCGGGTGATGGCGAGGGTGAAATCCAGGAGCAGGAGGGCGAGCAAGGCCGCGATCCCCGGAGGAGAATCGGCCACGTACCCGCTCTGGCCGTGGGCCCTCGGTGCGGCACTGGTGGCGGCCGCCGGTATCGCCATCCTGCTCGGCGGCCGCGTTCCTCCGATCGGCTCCATCGGCCGCAACCCGAACATGCTGAAGATATACCGCTACGAAGGCGGAGAATGGCGCGAAGTCCCCGTATCGGCGAGGATACCGGCGGGGGCGCGCGTCGAGGTCGCCGGCGGCGAACCGGTTCCGGCGATCGAGCTGGAAAACGGCCGCCTGGTTCTCCAGGGACCGGCAAACGTTTCGCTCCTGGCCCGGGAGGAAGCGATCGTAGCCGTGTTTTCCAGCGCCGGACGGGCGTTCTTCGCCACCTCCGGAAAAGCCGGCCGACGGATGGAATTCGAGGCGGGGCGGGTGACGGTGCGCATTGACGCGGATGCGGAGGGCGAGAAGGCCGCGGATGTGACCGTCGCGCCGGACGGCACCGTCACATGCGCCGTCAGAACAGGGGCGGCTGTCCTGACCGGGCCCGGCAGCCAAAGGCCGGTGGTCATAGCCGAAGGTTTCCAGGTATCGTGGTCCCAGAACGGTCCGCCTGGCAAACCGGCCGCCATCCCGCCGGACGTTTTCGGCTGGGCATTGAGCGCCAGGTAGCACGGCGGCGGTTTTTTCCGGTAAACCGTGTGACGGCTCTCCCGCACAAATTCTATGTCGAACGAAAATACAATTAAGGTGGCTCTCCGCCGGTCGGACATGCGGCTTCGCACATGGGGGGAAGCCGGTTGTCGGCGGGGAATTGCTGGAGGGTTTTCGTCATGTTCCGGAAGTGCGGGACGTTGAGCAGGTGTGTGGCCGCGACGTTCGTCCTGTCCGCGGCCGCGGTCGGGGCATGGGGGACGGATGTCGTATTTACGGTGGCCGGCGGCGGAAGCCTCGACGGCTACCATGCGGAAGACGCCAACCTCGAGCTTGGCGGCAGCCTGGGGCTGGCCATAGATCCACTGACCGGCGATCTCTTCATGTCCGACACAGGTCATCATCAGGTGCTTCGAATAGACCCGACTACCGGGATCATACGGGTCGTGGCCGGCAGCGGGGCGAGAGCCTATTACGGAGACGGCGGACCGGCGGCCTCGGCCGGCCTGAGTTCGCCCGGCGCACTGGTTTTCGATTCAAAGGGAAACCTGTATATCGTTGACCGCGGCAACTACTGCGTAAGGCGGGTTGATGTCGCGAGCGGTATAATAACGACCGTGGCCGGTAACGGGCACTATACCGGAGAGCCGATCCCCGGAGGCGGCAACTACGCGATCGGCGACGGAGGAACCGCGACATCGGCGACCTTTTCGACGGCCATGGGCGGAATAGCCGTATCGGAATCGGCTGACGGAGCGACCGTGTACGTTTACGTCGCCGATAGCGGCAACCATGTTATAAGGAAGTTTTCGATAGCCGGCGGCACGACCGTCGGAACGATAAACACCATCTGCGGCCAGGCGGGGGCGAGCGGTTTTGCGGGCGATGACGTTTACGGCGGAGCGACGACCGCGGTCAGACTTAACGGACCGACCGGGATCGTTCTGGAAGACAGTCCGGCAAACGCAACTGCCCCAGGAATACAAGAACCTCCCGCGAAGGTCTACATTGGCGACAGCGGCAACAGGCGCGTAAGGCGGCTGGACGTTTCGACTAATACCGTAACCACGATCGCCGGCAGCGGAGGCGGCGCCGGCGGGTTTGACGGAGACGGCGGGGCTGCTACTGCTGCCACGATCGGTTCGCTCGGCGGCCTGGCGTTCGATTCGGCCGGAAATCTGCTGATCGTATGCACCGGGGCCAATTGCGTGCGCAAGGTCAACGTTGGCGCGACCACGCCGATCATAACGACGGTCGCCGGAAGAGGGGGCGCCACGATAGGGGACGGCGGCCCGGCAACCGACGCGACGTTCGGCAGCCCGACGGACATCTCCGTTGACGCATCGGATAACTTTTACGTCTACGACGGCGGCCATGACCGGATCCGCCGCGTGGACGCAGCCACGAAGTACATATATACCGTCGCGGGCACAGGACTTTCCGGTTTCATCGGCGACGGAGCGACCAAGTCGCAAATAGTCCTGAACGGACCGAGGGGATGTTGCTTCGACTCCGCCGGCAACCTCTATATCGCAGACACGGGCAACAACGCCGTCCGGAAAGTGGCCGCGGACGGCACGGTAAGCACCATAGCGGGCACGGGTCAGGCTGGATTCACTGGCGACGGCGGACTGGCCATACTGGCCAACCTCGATTCGCCCCGCGATGTGGCGATGCTGGACGAAGACACTCTGCTTATCGCTGACATGGGCAACGATTGCGTAAGGGCGGTAAATCTGACCGACGGGATCATATCTACCTACAATGCCGCGGCGCTCAACGGCAGCCCATATGCCTTGGCAGTTTCGTCCGGCGGAGTGGTCTATGTTGCCGTGGAGGTTGGAGGCGGCGCCAATGATGAGGTTCAGCAGATCGCGACTGATAAGACGGTGACAACCTACTTCACTGGACTGAACAACCCAAGGGACCTGTATCTAGCTTCCAATGGCGACCTGTACGTGGCCGAGGCCGGGGCGCACGTGATATCGAAGCTCGCCGCCGGAGCTCCAGTCGTGCGGACGGTGGTGGCCGGCACGAACGGCAGCGCCGGCTTCAGCGGCGACGGCGGACTGGCGACGGCGGCCGAGCTGGACGGGCCGACGGGCGTATCTCTCGACGTCTCCGGCTCCCGCTTGCTCATATCCGACACCAACAACGAGCGCATCCGCGCGGTGAACATGTCATCCGGCATCATATCCACGATCGCGGGGGACGGGACGGAAGGGTTGAGCGGCGACGGAGGTCCGGCTGCCGGCGCCAAGGTGAACGGGCCGGGCAATATGTTCCTCTACGGCGGGATGATCTGCTTCGCGGACGTGAACAACAACCGCATCAGGGCCGTGGCGTCGGCGAACGACATCGCTGCGGAGGCGCTCGCGTTCAAAGCAAAGCTCAAGTTCTCGATAGAAAAGAAGACCGGCGGTACCGTCAACGGCAAGGACTCCATATCCGTAAAGGCTGCCCTTACTCTGCCCGCCGGCGCGACGGCAATCCCGGCCGCCAACCTGCGGATCGCGCTGGATATAGCCGACCTGCACCTTCAGACCGTCCTTGACGCTAACGGCAAGCAGGTAAAGCCGCCCAAGTTGAGCCGGGAGCGGGCCGGCGAGGCGTTCGACTACGAAGCGCCGGAGATCCCGCGGGGCCCGCTCGTCAAGGTAAAGCCCGGCTTCAGGGAAACCCTGGATGAGGGGGAGACGGCGAAATTCTCGCTCTCGGCCAAGGGCACCTTCCGCGGATTCCTCGGTCGGCTCGGCATGACCGACGAGACCACCGCCACGCCGAAGACGATAAACGACGTCCCGATCGTCATAACGCTCGGCAATACCGTCTTCTACGGGGCGGTTGACGTGGAGTACAAGGCCGTCCAGAACAAGGGCGGTTCGGCGAAGACGGTAAAACCGTAACGTAGCGGGTCGTGCGCGTCGCGCTGTCTCGCCCGGTCCCCGGTCAGGACGGACCGGCGGGATGCGGAAGCGCCGCGAGCGACGGAACACTTGCGAAGCGGACGCGGCGGGCATCTGCCCGCCGCGTTTTTTGCCGGCGTCTTTCCCGCATCCACCCAAGGCGTCCGTTTTTCCCCGCTGGAAGGAGTCGGGCGTCAGGCTAACATCCGAAGGCGTCGGCCGGGAGGCGGATGCGGAATTTCGAGCGGATGGGGTCCTGGCGCGGGGCGGTCCATGGACCGGTCGGGACGAGCCGCCGGCTGCCGGACGCTTTCACCCGGAAGGCGTCGTTCCGGCGGAACGGCGCGCAGCCGGGAAAGTCCGTAACGGCGTCCGGATGACCGCCGGAGGAGCGCTCCGGCCTGCGGAGGGATTCGCCGTGTGGATATGTTCTCGGGATGCCCCC
Source organism: Planctomycetota bacterium (assembly GCA_026417845.1). GTDB lineage: Bacteria > Planctomycetota > SZUA-567 > H5-PLA8 > CALKMO01 > CALKMO01. The sequence continues at coordinate 6,678 of JAOACM010000105.1, forward strand.
TGGAAGAAGATGGCGGGAGACGTCGCGGTGGTCCTGAACGCCGGCATTATCGGCCTCCTGGTCTTCTTCTGCGTCAAGACCGCCTGCCTGGCCGGCTCGACGGCAGGGTCGGACAATTTCGCGAGCTGGGTCTGCGCGAAGGCATATCACGATATCTTCCGCAAATCCGGGGAGCGCCGGGGTGCAGCGGCCTTTTCGCGCAAGTTCCTCGCGCCGTCGGACATCAAGGATCCCGCGGGGCTGGCCGGGAAGCTCGCGGCCGGAGGGACTCCGCTGGCCGCACACATACGCGACCGCCTGTCTGAAGAAACGCGCTCGGCCATTGGCGCCGGAAAGGGCGACGCGCCGACCGCCGACCCGGACGCGCTCCGAGCGGCGCTGGCCGCCGACCTCAACCGGATCGTAAAGGAAGGCGGGATATACCGGAAGGACCGCCTTGAAGGCGCAGGGATACGGATGGGACAGGTGCCTCCTTGTCCTTCGCGGAATCGCCCCACAAGGCGACTTCCCCGATCTTGCCGGCGAAGAACTCAAGGATGACGACACGACGCACTCGCTGACGGCGGACGACGCCAACCGCAAGCTACTGGAGGACGCGTTTCAGAACGAGATCGCCGGGATACTTCCCGGCGAGACGGTTTTTCTGAACGCGGCTCCGCACGTAAAGCTCCGATATTACATGCTGGCGCCATAGGCATGGTCCTTCGCCGCCGGAGCGCTTGCGGGTCTGGCCGTCGTTTTCGTCCGCCGTCGGCGGGGGGCTCTGGCGGCCGCATCGGCAGAGGCTGCCACATCGGCAGCAGGGGCGGCCGGACAGGGAGGCGCGGCCGGACAGAAAGGGGCGGCGGCAACGGCCCGGGTCTCCGGCGCCGGCGGCGTGGCGGGAGACGGCGAAGCCTCCGCAACCGCGATCGCCGTTCCCGGTGCCGGCGGATGCGCCGCTGGCGACTCCTCAACCTCTGACGCCTCCGCCGCTCCAGCTGACGGCTCCGGCTTTTCCCGGCCTGCAGGAGGCCGCACGCCGGTACCGGCGTGGCTCCCGCCCGCCTTGGCGGCCGCCGGGTTCTTCCACGCCGGTTATTTCTGGGGCGCGGCCGCTTACATCCTGGCGGGGTACACCGCGGCCGGACGGTGGACGAGGCCGCTCTCGAAGGCCATCGCCTTCGCGTCGGCCGCCTTCTGGGGAATAGGGACCGAACTCTACTGGTCCGGCGGATGGTCGAAGATATATCCGGAAATCAACCATCTGCTTAAAAACTTCTTCGGCATATTCGGCATATCTTTCTGAGATCGCGGGCGGAATCCGGAATCGCCGGCCGGCGCGACGGCGGGTCGGCTTCGACATCTTACGTTTCAGGGTCTGGATCGCAATCGCCGGGCGCGGCGAACGTCCCCGCCGGCCGGTCAAAGGAACCGGCGCGGCGATCGGTTGCGGCGCGCGCCGGTTGGGATGCGTGCGGCCGGATTACCGTCCGGGCGCGGGCCGCGTCCCGTCGCCGCCGGCGGAATCGGATACCGCTTCCAGTATGCTTCCAGCGCCTCGCGGAATTCCGGGGCAACCTTCAGCTTGGCCGTCTCGCTGAGCTTTCGGACATCCTCCGGCGCAGCGGCGGAGGCTGGGGAGAGACGCGGATCGTCGAGGCGCTTGGCGGCGAGCCGTTCGATAGCCTCGGCGGCGTTCCGATTGGGATCACCGCTCCGGCGCGGACCGTCCAGCCTGACGCCGCTGAAATCCTGGGCGTGGGACCTCAGGCCTCGCTCCTCGAACGCGCGATCAACAGACCGGATATCCCCGTCGGACAGTCGGCGGGCGACTCCCGCGAGGTATCCGACGATCCGGCGGGCGTCCCGGAGAGTTCCGCCGTCAACGTTCCCCGTCCCTCATCCTTACCGCCAGTTCCGCCATCCGCGCAGCTATCGGCCGCAGCTCGCGCGTCGTCAGGCGCGGTTCTTCGCGCGGTTTTTCGTCCCGGCTGCCGCGTTCCGGGCCGGATTTTCCGTCCTTATCGCCCCCGGCCGTCTTACCTCCCGCGGTAAAAATCGAGGGCAACACGACCCGGAGAGATCGCATTCACTCCGAAAGAGCTGAGGAAAACCCTTCGCCGCCCAGCGCAGATCTCCCCTCTCGCCCGAAAGATATCGCAACTGGCTCCTCATCTAACACAATCCTTTGGGCAGATAAGGGGTTATAACATGAGCGTGGCGCACCTTCGCCCCCGTCTTGACCATTCTCCGGGAAAGTTTTGAAAAAGAACGCAACCGATGTACTGACAAGAGGTTATATAACGACAAGCGATATCCCTCACAGGCTCGCCTCAGGGGAAAGCTGCCAAACTCAAGTTAAATGGCGACCTCCGCCCTATCGGTCGCGATCGCCTCGCCACCATCACCTGAACCGGAAATCTACGCCGCCGGAAGCGGACAGGCGAACGATTCCAGCAATGCAAAGAATCGGCGTCAGGCGAAATTGCGGATGTGTCTGACCAGTTTCCACATCTGTTCGATTTCGTTTCGCATGACGATTTTTTCCTGGTAGGCGCGATTGATCGGCACCAGTCGGACGCGTTCCTCATCGAAGAATATCTGTTTGAAGGTGGCGATTCCGCTGGTTTTCACAAAGGCGTAATCTCCCGGTTTGGGGCTGGGTCTGTCAGCGAAGATTACTATCTCGCCATGCCTGAAGCTGTCGGCACCCTCCCTCGATTCCATCGAATCGCCATAGACCCTGAGACCGAAACATGTCCCGTCAATGATAGGAAGCACCACCGTCACTTCCGAATGTCCTGTCGGCTTGTTATTGACGCCGAAATCCACCGCATAACCGGTGGCGCTTTCGAATACGGGAACGGATATGGTTTTGACCGGTTGCCCGGCCAGCCCCTGCTCGGCAACACCCTGAGCCCCGGCAGAGTATCCCCATTTGCTCTCGATTTCGGCTATCCGACGCTCATCGAGCATTTCGCTGACATCCATGCCCAACGCTCTTGCGATTTTCTCCAGAGTGCTTTGGCGCGGCTCGACGAGACCGTTCTCTATCCGCGAAAGGTTGGGTTGTTTCAGACCAGTCAAGGATGCCAGCTCGCTCTGGCGCATCCCTTTCTCTTTCCTTAAAGCATAAATTATACTTCCGATACGCCTCTGCATTTTTCGGTCTCCCAAGCCCTTCTTCTCCCCCCCCAGCAGTATATAGTCTAAACTTCACACTCCTTCTAATAACCATATCCTTACCAAAAACAGATTAAACCCCTTTTACATAAGATATATCGCTTATATGTATTAGTCAAGCAATTTACTCGAGTCTGGCGTCTGGCAAGTTCGGCATTGTACAATCCTTTAACAAACAAGGAGTTATAATAAGCGGGCGCGTCTTTGCTCCTGTCTTGCTGTTCCCCGGGAAAGATCTTGCTAAAGAACACAACCGATGTTCTTACAAGAGGTTATGCAGTGGCAAGCCATGCTATTTCATAGGCCCCCTTAAGGAGAGAGTTGCAAGGCTCAAGTAACTATAACATCTTTCATGGCTTAGGCTTACTTCAATCATTGAACCTTATGGCAAGATCGTATCATGGCTTGCACATAGTGCCCCCTGTCTCCATAAAAAATATATTTTCTGCTTCAAGAAGTGCCTTCAGCAAATTTTTGCGACGTTTCCCCCAGATACGGAACGGCTTCGCGTGTAGTCTTGTCTCCGTGGCGTAACATCTGTTCCTCATAAAGGCCTTGGGACCTCCAATAGCCCCAAGGATACGCCACGCCCACCGCTCCGCCATCCACAACGTTCGGCAGTACCCCAAACGGCTCGCACCCTGCGGATTTAAAAGGGATGACCTGTCGCTTCCTAGGCGGTTAAATATCGGAGATGGAATATTCGTTTGCAGGACCGCAT
>JAOACM010000106.1 GCA_026417845.1 Planctomycetota bacterium
ATGTGTATAAGAGACAGACCCACAGGTACGCCCTGTCGCCGGCTTCCGCTACGGCAAGCCGCGTCGCCTGGTCGTAGGCGCTGACCGGGCACAGGACCGCATGGGACTGCGGATTCGAGTCGCGGCTCCAATCCGCGAACCTCAGCAGCTTGAGTTCGCCCCTGCCATGGTAGTGGCCGGTCCTGACGGTGACGTAAAGTATCCTGGATCGCGGGTGAACCGCGACCGCGTCGGGATACTCTACGACCAGTTCCCGCTCGATCTTCCCCTCTCCGCTGAGGACGAGCACGCGCCTGTTCTGCCTGTCGCAGACAAATACGCGGCCATCGCGGTCCGCCGCCACGCCCTGAAGCGCGGCGTATGTGCCGTACTTGAAGTCGGCTATGGAGGATTTCCCCCGCAAATCCAGGTCGGCGATCACATCCTTTTCCGGCAGCGCGAAAAAGACGGACCCCCTGCGCGAAGCGGCGTCCACCTTGAATACCTGCCCATCCCGCCAGAACCCGGTCTTCTCCGCGCCGGTCCGTCCCTTCCCGTCTCCCGAGGCGGCGAAAATCCCGGACAGGAAAAAATACCTCCCGTCCGCCGAAAGGGCCATCTGAAGAGGGCCCACTACGGGCGGGGCGCCCTTCCGGGCTATGGGCGGATCGCTGACGAGAAGCCCTTCCAGCATGGGGTTTTCCGGCGCGGTGCCGTCCGTGCCGATCCTCATCAGCCTGTAATCTTCCTCAATCAACAGGCTGTCCGGCTCCGGGGACGGGAGCAGGCGTGCGATCCTGCCCCTGATGCCGCATATGATGGTCTTAGAGAGGGCGGGAGAGCTGAGGTCGTTGTAGAGGGGCGCGTAGGTCCCGTCCCGGCGAACGGTCACCCCCCAGCCCCTCATTTTTTCGACCGGTTTGCCGGCCGGAGGCGGGTATACGGTCCGCAGGTACCTGCCGTCGGCGGCATAGGCGCGCAGCGCCGGGGGACCGTAATTGTTGGCGTTTCCGAGGACGTAGACGGTCCCGTCGGGCTTCGCCTCCAAGCCCGTTATCCTCCACGCGGCGTGGTCCCCCTGGCCCATTTCCTTCGAGTAATAAGCGTACGGATCGCCGCCTGCTATCGCGTCGAGCCTGATGCCCATGCCGATCCTGACCTGCGCCCTGAATGGCCCGCCTTTCGCCTCCGCTCCGTAATCGTCCCTGCCGTCCCACTCAATCTCCTGCGCCAAGCCGGGCTTGAGCGGCGCCGGCGGCGGCTTTTCGCCGCCCAGAACCCCCGCCGCCAAGTGGCGGACCACCGTTCCCCTGGCATCCAGGATTGAGACTTCCACGTCGGTCGAAGCGGAGACAGCAAACCTGATGACAGTCCTCCCCCTTTCAGCGGTCGCGGAGGGCTTTTCGGCGAACGATGCGCGCCGCCCTTCCGCCGAAGACGCAACCACCGGGAGGAACACGGGCAGCCATGCGAATGCAACTCTCGCGAAAGCCATCTCCCTTCTCCTTTCCTTGTGTTCCCCATCCGCGCACATTTTCGAATCGGCCGCGCTGGCAGATCTTCTCCGGCGGTCGGACTACTTCTCCGGCGGCGGCTCCACGTGCCGGCGGAACGGAACCTCGTAGCGGATCTTCAGCTGGTTCGCCCCCCTGCGGGGCGGCTCGGGCACGTCCGCCGTCACGACGATGCCGGCCGGCGTCAGTGCCTGACGCCACAGGGCCGGTTCCAACCTGTGATCCTGCCAGAGCACTTCCTTCACGACGGCGCGGCGGTCAATAGTGGCCTTGAAGCGCATCCCTTCGGGAAAGGTCCTGACGGAGTCATCCACGGGCAGGTGTACGACCGCCGTCCAGTCGCGGTCGCAGGCCAGGCGCTCGAACCACGGAACTCCCTGTACGATCATCTGCGAGATATCCCTCCTGCACCGGCGGCGCTCCTCGTAAGTCTGGCCGTACGGCATCAGCGCCGCCATGAACCCGCCGCTCACGACATCGCACGGGTAATTCGGGAAGTCTTGGAAGTACCGGTCGGTCGAATCTCCAAACTCCATGAACCTTAAGAGCCGCGCGACTCCCGACCGGACGCTGTCTTCGATAGGGTAGTAGTTTTCGGTTCCTTCCAGTACCATGCATACGGAGGAGCAGTTCCGGGCCAGCCAGCCGGGGAGGTTGTGGCGCGGTTCGGTCCACAGGCGCGGGCGGCCCTGCTGAGGGAACCCGGCGAGCGCCCCGGCCTCCTCAATCGCGCGCACGATGTCCATGAGCACCGGTATGGACCACTTGGAGTTGACCGTAGGGTACAGGAATTCGCAATCCCCCATAGAGCCGCCGGCCAGGCCATGGAAGTCCACGTGGGCGTCCGGGATCCATTCGTCAACGAGCGCGCGCATCGCACGGGCCTCGGCCGTCAGCGGCGGCCCATCGTCAGGATACGCGCCGGCGGCCGGAATGCCCTTTGCGTTGCCTTCCCTGTCCGGCTGGTTGCGAACGCAACCGTCCGGATTGGTAACAGGCATGACGAGCACGACCTGCCGGTACAGGAGCGCCCGCCGCTCGGGTGCGAGGAGCGCCCTGGCCATCCCAAGCGCCACCGCCCGGCCGACTTCCTCGCTCCCGTCCGTCCCGCCGCTCAGCAGAAAGACGCTCTTCTCCCTGTCGGGAACGGCCGGGTCGGTCATCTTGAGCAGCGGCAGCGGCCGCCCCTCCTCGGATTTTCCGATCTCCGAATACGATACCCGGGTCGGATCCGACGCCGCTATCTCGCGGCACTCGCGCATCACATCCTCGTAATCAGGATACGGCGTTTTCATGCCGGCTTTCCCTCCCCCCCCGCCTCCCCATCACCCGTGCGCCCCCGCCCGTGTGCGCATGCCCGCTCCCATCATGCCCTTCCACCGTCCCCGCGTCTGTCCGCCGGTCGGACGGCAGATCTGATTCGCCCGGCACGCATATCCTCCTTCGATCGCCCCCCTTCCCGCAAGCCTTTCCTGCGATTGTCCGACGCATCCGGTCGGACGGAAAGGGAAGCAACCTCAGTTCTGAGTTCTGCGCCCAGGGTTTCCTGGAACAGGCTTGTGGCTACGGCCATGCGCACCCCTGCTGTAGAGGAAATTCCTGTGTATATGGGCGGGCTGTTCATGTATTGGTTCGGGATTCCTTTGCCTTTCTGACCAGTTCGTCGAGCAGTGCGAGCGCCTGCAGGGGAGTCATGGCGGACGGGTCGGAGTTGCGGAGGATTGCCAATATTTCTCCGATCTTATCGCTTGAACTCTGGCTGAGTCCCGCCCCGTCTTCGCCTGCCGGCGGGGCGCCAGCCTGTTCTGCCGGCCCAACGCCGACTGATCCGGGAGGCTCGCCCCCGGCCCGCCCTGCCGCTTCGTCCCGGGCGGCCGGATGCGGACGGACGGAGCTGAAAAGGCTCGGCTGCCGGACCGGCGTCCGTCCGGACCGCCCCGAAGGCGAAAACGCCGGCAACTCCTCCACCTCCAGCCCCTGGAGATGGTCGAGTATCTGCCTGGCGCGCCTGATTACGACCGGAGGCACCCCTGCGAGCTTGGCCACGTGAATGCCGTAAGATCTGTCCGCGCCTCCCTCGACTATGCGATACAGGAAAGTTATCTCTCCCTCCCACTCGCGCACGGCCACGTTCCTGTTCACGACTCTGGGCAGGCGGTCGGCCAGTGCGACCAGTTCATGGTAATGGGTGGCAAACAGAGTGCGGGCCTGGATGGCTGGCGTCTCGTGGAGATACTCGACGATGGCCCACGCCAGCGATATGCCGTCAACCGTGCTGGTGCCTCGGCCGACCTCGTCGAGTATTATGAAGCTTCGCGGGGTGGCGGCAGAGAGAATCCTGGCGGTCTCGCACATCTCGACCATGAACGTAGAGCGTCCGCCGACCAGATCATCCGCTGCGCCGACTCTAGCGAACAGTCTGTCCACTATACCGACGCGGGCCTCCGCCGCCGGGACGAATGAGCCGATCTGGGCGAGTATCACGATGAGCGCCGCCTGACGTATGTACGTGGATTTGCCAGCCATGTTGGGACCGGTAAGGACGAGTATCTGGGGCCCGGCTTCGGCATCGAGCGAAAGATCATTCGGGACAACCGTTCCTTTAGGCATGACTGCCTCGAGCATCGGATGGCGCCCCTCGACGATAACAAGTTCCCTGCCGCCGGTAATGACCGGACGCTTCCAGTTGCGGTCCGCTGCCACGTCAGCGAGAGACAGGAGGGCATCCAGCGTACCGGCGGCGGCGGCGACATCCTGGATCGCGGAGGCCCTCGCGACAAGGTCTGCCCTGAGCTTCCGGAATATTTCCGTCTCCAGAGCAATGGATTTGTCCTGGGCCGTCAGAAGCTCTTCCTCGCGCCGTTTCAGTTCGGGCGTCACGAACCGCTCCGCACCGGCCAGCGTCTGCCGCCGCTCGTAGTCGGGCGGCACCAGTCCCAGGTTTGCCTTCGTCACCTCGATGTAGTACCCGAAGACCCTGTTATACCGCACCTTAAGGCTCTGGATGCCTGTGCGTTTTATCTGTTCGGCCTGGAATTCGGCGAACCATCGCCTGCCGGAAGAGGCCACTTCGCGGAGACGGTCGAGTTCCTCTGAAACGCCCTGCCTTATCGCACCGCCGTCTGAGATGGAGACCGGCGGGGAATCGGCCAGCGTGGATGCGATCATGGCGGCCACGTCGGAGGCGGCGAGGAGCCGGGAGGCGATATCGAGGAGCAGCGGCGAGGCGGCCTCCCGCAGGTGGGCGGCCGGCCCGGGCATCTTCTCCAGCCCTATCCTCAGCGCCGCAAGATCGCGCGGTCCGGCCCTGTCGGCCCCGATGCGCGCCGCGATCCGCTCGATGTCGCAGAGCCCACGGAGCGAGTCGCGCAGCAGGCGTCTGAGATAAGGAGAGGCGACCAGTTCCGCCACCGCCTCCTGCCGCCGCATGATCGGCTCCTTCTCGACCAGGGGTCTGGCCAGCCAGGCCCGCAGCGTCCGGCCGCCCATGCCCGTCAGAGTACGATCTATCGCCCACAGGAGCGATCCGGCCGGCTTCCGCGTACGCTGATTCTCGAAAACTTCGAGCCCACGGATGACGTTTTCATCCATCTCGATCCACTTGCCGCGGGCCAGCGCCTTCGGAGGCTTTATGTGGGCCAGCGAGCCGCGATGGGTTTCTTCGAGGTACGATATAAGCGCCCCGGCAGCCGTTGCCGCACGCGGGAAGCCTTCCAGCCCGAAGGCGGACATGTCTGCCACTTCGAACTGCTTCAGCAGCCTTGCGCGCGCAGTATCCGGTGAAAACATCCAGTCAGGCACTACCGAAAACGCCGGGCCGCCTTCCCTGCCGTGCGATCCGGCTGCGGCAGCGCCTTCCATCGTCTGCCGCCCCGGCCGTTCATGCCCTCCAACCCACGCCTCCGGATTTCCGGCCGCCGCGCCCGGGGAAAAGCGCCGGGGCCGGGACCCGCGCCGCGTTCCTTCGGCGACTATGCACTCCGCCGGCGCGAACCGCGCCAGCTCCGCCGACGCCTCCTCCGCCGGCAGCTCGGCCGCGAAAAAATCCCCCGTCGATATATCCACGAACGCCAGGCCCGTCGGTTCCTTCGCCTTTCCCGGCGCCATGGCCGCCAGGAAGTTGTTGCGCTTCGGATCGAGGAGGGAATCCTCCAGCAGCGTCCCGGGCGTCACTATCCTGGTCACGCGGCGGTCAACGATGGTTCTGGCGAGGGCCGGATCTTCGGTCTGGTCGCAGAGGACGACCTTGTAGCCGGCATCCAGTGCCCTGGCGATGTAGTTTTCCACCGCGTGATACGGAACGCCCGCCATCGGCACGGCGTCGGGGCCCTTCTCGCGGGATGTCAGCGTCAGCCCCATCGCCCTGGCCCCCTCGATGGCGTCCTCGAAAAACATCTCGTAGAAATCGCCGAGCCTGAAAAACAGCAGACCTTCGGGGAAGCGCCTTTTTACCGCGCGGTACTGGCGCATCATGGGGGTGAGCGAGGATTCCGGGGCGGCGAAGAGCTTGGCGAAGGTCTGCCCCGGGCTGCCGACCACTTCGGGACGCGGCGCGAAGGTCTCTGCCGGGCTGCCATCCTGGGCCTCTTTCCCGGAAACGCCGCCTTCTCCGAGGCCGTTTCCCCCAGAGCTGCTTTCAGCCGCGCCGCGCTTCCCGACCTCCCCCCCGCCGGTTCCCATCCCCATCCCTTCGATTCCGCCCTGAAACCTGTCCGCCCCCCCCAATGGGCCGGGCGGGACGCCGCGGCGACCTGGGCGCCGAGGAGGTTTCCGGACAGGCCCTTGCCTCCCGGCTGGGAATTTTCCAGGTCCCGGTTTCCGGTATCCGCGCCGCTGGCCGGAGGTGTCCCGACCTCCGGGAAATCACATCCCGCAGTTATCGCCATAAGCCGCCTGAGCGCAAGGGCGAAGACCGGACGGCAGCGCGGGCCGGTGCGTTGCCGTAACTGCAGGTCCCTGAAGCGGTCCGCGGGGAATACGCCCGTGACATCGGCCAGTCCGCGCCCTTCGAACCGGGCGGGCGAAAGCGCGGAGCACGTGCCTGACTTCGAGAAGGTGACTTCGAGAAGGCAGGGGAGGACCATCCGGCACGGGGCCGCCGCTCGGGCGCGCCCCGCCGGGAGACGGGTGCCGGAGGACATGCCGACTTCCTATCTGACCCAGAATGCCTTGGCTGGCTTGCGTACGGCAAGGAATATGATGCATTCGAGTTTTTCAACGTATTGAACCATCCCGCCGTGCGTATAGGATGAGGCAAGGTCCACGCCCGGCGCCAAGGCCAGAGGCACGTCCTCTACCTTGTACGCTTCGAAGTCTCCCAGGTTGTCCGGAACGGTTATTTTCTGGCAGCAGACCTTCGCCGATTTTGGGCCATCCAATTCCTCGACCCCGAAGGAGATGAAGCGGTCGAGCGCGGGAATGTAGTGGAGGCCGAAGTTCTCTCCCCTGCCCTTGAGGTCCGGCAGCCTGGCGGCGTAGATCGGATAAGCTGGATCGTCCAGGTCCAGGACATTGATCGCGGCCGGTACCTGGCCGTACTCGCCGGCGAGCCAAGCCACGAGGGCGCGGCCGCGCGGGTGACCGTTGGATATCGCCGCGCTCCTGCACATGAAGCCGCCGTGCCCGCTGCCCTTCCTGCTGAAACGCGCCTTCGACCACGTGGCCCTGGCCAGCCCCCCGGACAGGTCGAGTATGCCGAACTCGTTGTCCCCCGTCCCGCCCAGGACGATCAGCTTCCTGTGCTTGGAGGAGAACTTCACGGTTCGGCCGCCGAAACTCGACGGCGCCAGCCACTCCGGCACCGGATCGGGCATGCGGGCCCACGCCCTGGTGTCCTCCCGCTGGTAATGCGAATACCACTTCTTTTTGCCGGAGGGCCAGAAATCGGCGCAGAGGGCCTGGTCTATGCCGTAGTAGAAGCCCGGAGCCATGAAGTGCACGTTAGGTATGAACCATACCCCTGTCCCGAGGCCCGTGTGCTCCGCGGGGATGTAGGCGTGCGCGTCGTAGCGGTAGGAGCCGAGCGGAACCTGGTCGGCGATCTCCATGTACTTCACCGGTGCCGGATATATCCACCCGCCGATGGCCACGGGGAACCCGCCGTCCCACCTGGTCTTGTCGAACTTGTACAGAGGGAACTTCCGGCCTTCCGGAAGCGTCTCGGCAGCTTTGGGGTCCCAATAGAATTCGGCGCCCGGCTCGGCCTTCAGACAGTACGTGGGCTGCTGCCACACCTCGTACCGGGCCATATCGGAGTTCAGGTTGAGGGCTCCGGTATGGTTGGCGGCGAAGTTCTCCCCGCCCGATCCGAAGACGATCGCGCCGTACCTGCCGACTCCTCGGAAGAGGACGCCGCCGCCGTACCCGAATATGTTGGCCAGCGTGCCCGGGCCGCCATCGGCACAGGTGAACTGCGCGGGACTGGTCCCCCCCGGGAATGAGAGTTTCACATCGAGCATCGTGTTCTCGCCGATGTCGTATATGGTGTTTGGCTCAATCATGGCCTTCCGCCACTTCGGCCAGGGTTCGTCAGCCTTCCCGCTCTCGGCACACCTGGCGGCGCACGCGGCGGCCAGCACCGGAACGATAATGAACGAGTGCTTCATGGACTTTCCCTCCAACCCTATCGGCGCCGCCCTCAGGCTCGCATCCCACGGCCGCAGGCGCGCCCGCCCGAAAGGCGCGGGCGACACGGACCCCGGCCGGTACACGATGCGCGGGAGCCGTCCGCCGATCGGAATGACGGCGGCCGCCGGAGTGTCATTTCACGTCGCATGTAGCCTCGGCGGCATAAACCACCCTGGCCCTCAGCATCCGGCGGTTCAGGCTGTCGCCCATATAGACGTACCTGTCGGTGGCGCCGACGCCTATGAGCCAGGCGAAGGCGATCTCCGGCTGGGCGAAGGGGCTTTTCAGATCCGGCGGATCCCCGGGCCTCCGCGGCCTGATCTTCCCGGTCTCCGGATCCATGACCGGGCTGTCGGAGCCGCGGCTTTCCGCGTTGCCGTAACCGCCGAAGGTTGCGATAAGGTTGCCGTTGGCATCGAGCACGCCCACGCGGTAGCGGCCCAGATCGGGATACCAGACGCGGCCGTAGGGATCCACGTCGAAGCGGGTGTTTTCGCAGTTGCAGTAGTGCAGGTTTATCTGGCTGATGCCCGGATGTATCCAGAGAGCCCCCTTTACCCTGCTGGGCGAGAAATGGTCGTGGATCTGCCCGATCCACGTGGCGGTCTCGACGGTCTTCCAGGCCGGATCGGGATCCGGTTCATCCTGGCGGCGCCTGTAGAACGCGATTTCGAAACAACCGCCCTTCGGGCCGAACTTGACGATGCTGCCGTACATCTGCGCGACGGCCGCGCGGGGGTCGCCGTTCCGCCAGCCTGACTTTATCGTGGCGGGGCCGGTGATACCGGCGAACTCCGGCGGGATGAGCCAGTCAAGCGGCCGGACCTGCTCGGCGACGTAGATGTTGCCCTCCTGGTCGAACCGGGGGCCGATTACCGAGTCGGAGGCACCCCAGACGATCGGATGCCTTCCCGGCCCGGGGCCGCCCTCGCCGGAAGGCAGATACTCGAACAGCGCGTGCGTTCCGTCCTTGCCTGCGGTCGGGTGGCCGTCGAAGATAAACAGGCGGCCGTCGCCGCGGATGCCGAGGGTGTGGGTCATGTATACCATTATCACGCGGCTGTAGATGGCGTTCGGCGGCCATGTTTTGGCTTCTTTTTCGTCCCTTGGAACGTAAGGCGCGTCCCACTTGAGCGGCTTTCCGTTCCTGTCGCATTTGTAGAGGTGACAGGGCCATCCCTGAACGTAGAGGTTGCCGTCGGGACCGGCCTCGACGAGGGAGCCGGCGGCGGTCGAACAGGTGCCTACAGTGAAGGTCTCGACGCGGTCGGCCCTTTCGTTGTAGCGCGCGAAATTGATGCGGTAGCCGGTGCCTGAGACGCGCCAGTAAACTTCGGCGTCCTCGCGGAAATGGTCCACGCTCAGCCCGACGAAGCCGCCGTCGCCGAGATCTCGGCCGCCGATCTTCGCCGGGTCGCCGAACTTCGTCCCGAGATCTTCTATACGCATCGGCGGCGACGCGTCGTTGACGATCCACAGTATGGGGGGACTGGCGGCGGTGTCGGCGGCCATCTGCCACTCCAGGCCCCGCTTCGGCCAGACGGGGGTGGTCAGGACGGTCGAGGAGACAACGCCCGGATCCCTCCACGATTTCAGCTTGAGCAGTTCGGCCCTGCCGTCCTTCCGGTCCGGTTTGAGAAGATACACCTCCCCGGTCTCACGGTTGACGGCCGCCAGTTCCGCACCCTCGGCCGGAAAGGAGCCGACGTATCTGCCGTCAGCTTCGGAGACGACCACCACCCGCCCGTTGGCGGGATCGCAGATCAGCAGGTTCCCCTTCCCGTCGGCGGCAATACCGGCGGGCGGACCGCCCAGATGCTTTTCGTCGTTGCCGGTCTTCTCCAGGTCGCCGAAGAAGACATCGGCCGGCGAGCGTTCCGGAAGCTTCACGCGGAAGACCGCGGGGCAGGGGGGGACCATGTTCTGCTTGTCGCCGTAGTTAGTCGCCTTTTTCGCGATTCCGCCGAAGCAGGCGTACCTGCCGTCGCCGGAGACGGCCAGGTAAGCCTTTTGCGGCACGTACGGATCGAGCGTCCTGAAGCTGGCGGAGGGCATAGCCGGCATCGGCCTGGGTGCGGCCAGCGGCGGAGGAGCCTTGGATCCGGTCGTATCCAGCATCCCGATAAACTCGTCCGGATGTATGAACAGCAGGCCGCCGGCCGGGGTGACGGCAATCTGACCGTGACGCGCCCGCAAACGAAACGCCGTGTGCTGGCGCTGGTTGACGTGTATGACCATCGGGACGGTCATGCCGCCGATCTCCACCGGCACGCCGCCCATCGCCTCTATCCATTCTTTCGCCGCGTTCGACGGCGGCGGAATCAGCGTGCGCTGGAATGTCCCGTCGCGGTTAATGGCAACCAGCCGCTGGGCCGACCAGTTGGGCACGCCGGCCCCCGCCGCGGTTACGGCGTACAGGGTGCCGTCCGGCC
>JAOACM010000107.1 GCA_026417845.1 Planctomycetota bacterium
AGGGCCCCACCACCCCGGAGGCCGATGACATCCTGTACTCAAAGGGCGTGTTCGTGATACCGGACTTCCTCTGCAACGCCGGCGGCGTGACGGTCTCTTACTACGAGTGGGTCCAGAACACGCAGGGCGAGCACTGGGACCGGGAGACGGTCGAAGGCCGGCTCAGGAAGACGCTGCTTGCCGCCTACAAGGCCATACACGAGCTTTCCGCGAAGGAAAAGATATCCATGCGCCGGTCCGCCTACAGGCTTGCCATAGACAGGGTCGCGCGCGCGATGGTAGCGCGCGGGGCGCAATAGCGGCCCCCCTGACCGGGGCCGGGATGTCGCGATGATCAGCGACTCCCCGCCCGATATCGCCGGCGGGTTCCGCTGGCGTTCGAGGTTCCATTCCGGGGCATTCCGTCATCCGGATGCCTCGGGGCAATTCCGTCATCTGCAGGTCGGCCTTGTTGCGCAAATATCGTAAGGCCTTGATGTACAATGGGTTGCGGCGCGTTGCCTTGGCAGAGGCATTTGCACGTAACACATTGTCCTACATGGAGTTGCGACTTTTTAATTATGCAACAAAGCCCCGCAAGGCACAAAACTCCGCGCGGCATGGGGGATGGCAGGGATTACGCGGGGCTATTCGTTGGTTATATCGCTGAGGATCTGCGCGATCGTCCTTCCGCGAGCCTCGCGAGGGGAGAGAAGGAGCAGCCCCGATCGTTTGAGCACCTGCGTCAGGGCCTCGACCACCTGCGGGTCGAACTGGGCCCCCGCCAGCCGGCGCATCTCCATCAGGGCCGTCTCGCGCGGCATGGGGTCATGGTAGGCCCTTTTACTGGTCATCGCGTCGAATGCCTCGGCCGCGTGCAGTATCCTTGCCCCCAGCGGTATGTCTTCGCCGGCAAGGCCTTCCGGGTACCCGCTGCCGTCAAAGTGCTCGTGGTGGAATTTTATGTAGCCGATGGATCCGGACAGCTGCTCGATCGGCTCCAGTATGGTGCTGGCTATCAGCGGATGCTTCTGTATTATCCTGCGCTCTTCTTCGTTCAGCGCCGCCGGTTTGCGCAGGATGGCGTCCCTTATGCCGAGCTTGCCCAGGTCGTGCAGCACGCCAGCGATGCCGATGCGCCTTACCTCCTCCTCCACGAAACCCATCTCCATGGCGATCTTCCTGGAAAGGTCCGATACCTTCTCGGAATGGTAGCGCGTGTAAGGGTCCTTGGCCTCGATCACCTTGGCCATGGTGGTGAGTATGTTCAGGAAGAGGCCTTCGTTCCTCGCGGTAGACCGCCTGAGCTCGCCCTCCAGATGCCTCCTGGTAAGTAGGCGTTCAACCTTTACGAGGAGGAGGTCCGGATCGAAGGGGGTTATGAGGCAATCATCGGCGCCGGAGGCCAGCGCTTCCATCGCCATCGGACGCTCGACCTGCGAGGCCAGCAGGAGAATGGACGCCTTGGAGATGCTGCGGATGTCCCGGGTGAGCTGGCCTCCATCCTGGCTCCGGAGCCCGAACTCCATTATTACCAGATCGAAGGGGGCGCGTCTCCCTTCGGCCTCCGATACCATATCGTAAGCTGCGGCCGCGTCCGGGGCGGCGAGCACCTTCCTGTAGCCATCCTGGCTCAGTCTGGACACTATCAACCGGGCGACGGCAGGGTCATCATCCACCACTAATATCCTCATCGCCAGGATGGCGGTACGCGTGTCAAGCAGCATCATTGAAGCCCCACGGGATCGGACCGGCCGCGCGCGCGGCGACCCCATAGCGAGTCTACAACATCCGCTGCCGGAAAACCAGAGGCGGTTCGCAAAAAAGAACCGGTGGTTGCCCCTGATCGGCGAGGAGACCTGGGCGGGGCCGCTTCCCTAAACCTTCCAGATAGAACTGCGTAATTGTTTGCCGCGCCCATATGGTGGGTTGCAGCGGGCGGATCAGGCCCAATTCGGAGTAGCGCCTCGTTGTCCTGTCCGGGCGGGCCGCCGCATGGCAGGTGCCAAGCTGAGCGCGGCAAACAATTGCGAGATCCAAAGCCGTAAGCTTCGCGGCGGCAGGTTTTCGGACAGGCTCTGACAGTCGGTTCCCGTCCGGACATGGAGTTTCAGCCGGGAATCTCCGGAGGGCCAGGACGCAGGAACGCACGGAGGGCTATCGCCAGTTTACGGGCACTGGAGAGGCCGGCTCGAGTCCTGTAGACGATGAGCGGGTCGGTCGCGATCCGCGAGAGTATGCCCCAGTATATTTCCATCATCGTCCTGAGGCCCGCGCGGGAGTCCCTGCCCACAAGCTCGAACAACGGCAGGGCCCTGACGTAGTACTCCTTCGCCCTCGCGGCCTCGAAGCGTATGAGCTCCGCCACTCTGTCCTCCGGATCGCCCGCGATCAGGTTCCGCTCGGAGATACCGAATCGCCTCAGGTCTTCCATCGGCAGATAGACGCGGCCCAGTCCACTGTCCTCCCGGATGTCGCGCAGTATGTTGGTGAGCTGGAAGGCTATGCCGCAAGCCTCGCCGCATTCCAGCGCCCGCCCATCGGCGAATCCGAAGACGTGAAGGCAGACCAGACCCACCACGGAGGCGACGCGGTAGCAGTAGCGGTACAGGTCGTCAAAGGTCTCGTAGCGCGAGATCGAGAGATCCATTTCGACGCCGTCGAGCAGCTCGTCGAAGTAGCGGCGTGGTATGGAAAATCTTTCGACGGCATGGCGCAGGGCAGGCCAGACCGGGCAGGAACCCGTCCGGCCGTCGAGTGCCGCGTGCAGATCCTCGCGCCAACGCCGCAGCGCCTCCGCCGCGGACGCCGCGTCGGCCGCGACGGATGCCGCTGGTGCGGTCTCCATCCCCGGCGCGCCCCCGGCCGTCCCGATCCGCCCGTAGCCTTCAGCCCGGACAACGCCGGCCTCCGACTGACCCCGGCCGCCGCCGGTCCCCCCGTCGGCGTCGCTCGCCGCCGATCGGCCCGCGGACGTCTTGCGCACCTCCGACCGGTCCGCCGCGCCGGTCGCAGCGTCCGGACCGCGGGGAATCGCCTCGGCCTCGGCCGTGCGGTCCGCCAGATCGTCGCTGTGGCGCATGAAGGCGTAGATGGCGCAAAGGGCATCCTTTTTCTCGCGCGGCAGCAGGGGGAAGGCATAGTAGAAGTTCCTGCCGCGCCTGCGCGACAGCTCGCGGCAATACCTTATCGAAGCCGCGAGGTCATGGTTCGCCGCGGCATCGTCGGCCATGTTGCCTCCCGGCCCGGGGGCGAAGCGCCCGCCGTCAGGCCGTAATTGCCTGCCGCGCGTCCGGTGGCGGCTGCTGCTTGCAGTGATGCGTCCGAACCGGGACAACGGCAGTGCAGCCACAATATGCTCCGCCCGCCGCGCCCTCAATTAGACGGCAAACAATTACATGCCATCGCGGGGCGGCCGGCGCTTCAGCCGGGTTGCGCGCCCTCGGCATCGCAAGGCCGCCGATCCCGGCTACGGTCAGGCCCCGCGGTACTCGCACCGCGTCGTATCCGTCTCGCGCACCACTATGCGGCTCAGCGCCGGCAGCTTCGGTTTTATCCTCTCCCAGAGCCACCTGGCGAGGTTCTCCGCCGTCGGAGTTCCGATGCCGGGGAGGGCGTTAAGATCGCCGTGGTCGAGGTATTCGTCCACGATCGGTTTGACCGCCGCCGAGATGTCGCCGTAATCCATCAGCCAGCCCCTTGCGGGGTCAACCTCGCCCTCGACCGACACCTCCACCCGATACGAATGGCCGTGAACGCCGCGGCACCTGTGTCCTTCCGGGGCGCATGTCAGCCTGTGCGCCGCCTCGAAACGGAACTCTTTCGTCAGTTCGACCCGCATCTGATCAGGTCCCCCTGCCTGCCCTCCCCATCCTCGCCGCCTGTTCAGTTTTATTGCTGTCGTCCGCCGCGTCCAGCCCATCGGCTCCAGCGGTTCGGCGGCTAGCGGCCTCCGTATTTCCTCTTCGCCGCCGCCAGTTCGTCGCCCGGTCCGCCGTCCTCCACCTCGCCACCGGCGCCTCCCGCCGTCCCGGACGAGCCTCCGTCGAGCCGGGCAATCCTTCGGCCCGACACCGTCGCGCGCCGGGCGCGCACCCCCGCGTTCGCACCGCGCCGTCCGCCCGCTACGCCAATCGGCGCCGTCCCATGCGCGCGCCGCCGCTGCGCTTAGCCCCCTCCGTGCGCCAGCTGCTCCGCGCCGTCTTTCTACTGGACGCCCATACTGTCCGCGGGTGCACGCCGATCCCGTCAGACCCCCTGCCTGTCGGCTCCCCAGATGTATTTGTGGAGCTGAAGCTGCAGCCTGACACGCAAGCCGTCGGCGAGTATCCACTCCGCAAGGTTTGAAGGCGGCAACTTTCCGTGCACGGGCGAGAACAGCGGCCAGGAACGGTCTTCCAGTCTGAACTGCCGCACCACGCCCCTTGCCCACTCGTAATCCTCTCTCGATCCGATCACGAACTTCACCTCATCCTCCGGACCGAGAAGCTTGAGATTCTTCCACCTGACCTTCCTGGATTCGCCCGATCCCGGGCACTTGACGTCCACTATCCGCACGACTCCCTTCGGGAGGGCCTCTATCGGCAGCGATCCGTTTGTCTCGGCAAGCACTTTGTATCCGGCCTCGAGGAGGCAGGCGGCCAGATCGGGCGTCGCCGGCTGGAGGAGAGGTTCGCCGCCGGTAATTTCGACCAGGCGGCCGCCCATTTTCCCGACGGCGCGGAGGATTTCGCCGATCTCCATATCGCGCCCCTCATCGTAAGCGTACTTCGTGTCGCAATATCGGCATCTCAGGTTGCATCCGGTCAGCCGGACGAAAACGCACGGAAGCCCGGCGAAGGAGGATTCACCCTGTATGCTTCCGAATATTTCATTTACCTTGAGCCGCGACACTTCCTGCCTCCGCTCCCGGCACAGGCGGCCCGCCATCGCAATGCGGACGCGCCGCGGCAAGAGGGCGTGGCGTCCCGGCGTGCCGGGCGCCGCTTACCTGGTCCGCAGCAGCCGCGCCGCGATAGCCGTCGCGCCCTTCTCGCTTTTCTCGTAGACGCACAGCAGCGTCCCGGCGCCGTTCGAGGCGAGGGACGGCTGCCGTTCCTCCGCCTCCGTCGCAGCCACCGGTATCCCTGCCGGATCGAGGGGCTTCCATCGCTCCACGCGGCCAGCGAACAGATCGCAGTTGGCGAAATTCGATCTCGTCTCCCCGACGATGTGGTGCCGCGGCCATACGGCCACGAACCGTTTCCCGTCCCACGCGCCCGCGCTCTCGCCCCACGGCCACGTCTTCCGGCCGTCGTTGACGTCCAGCCAGTTTTCGAGCTTCTTCCAGTTGCCGGAAGGCTCCTGAAGCGTCGGGTTTTCGACCTTTCCCTCGATCGTCACGAACGAGCACCGCATCGCCCCAGGCCCCCCCCAGCCCCACGGGTCCGGCGGCGACCTGTGACCTACGATCAGCCAGCCCGCCCCCGGGGCGGCGGAGAGGCTGAATGCCGCCTCCTTGGTGCTCCTTATGGCCATAGCGCTTTTGCCCACCGGCTTTCCGTCCTTTCCCAGCAGGACGCAGTCGGTAGCCGACGCGCCGTAGGCCGCCAGGTATGCTCCGCCGCCCCATGCGATCCTTACCTGGGGCGATGCGCCTGTCCTGACAGCCGGTCCGACCTTGCCGTCGGCGGATACCGGCGCGGCGAAGCCTGAATACAGCGGCGAGTCGCCTTCCAACCCCTGCCACGCTACCAGGAACTCCTCGCCGTCCGATGCCACGTCCGGAAGGGCTTGGGTGCGTGGCGCCGCCGCAATCTTTACCGGCTCGGAGTCCAGTACCTTTCCCTCCGGCGATATCCTCGCGCCGAGAACGTCGAAGTCTTTCCCGTTGCGCAAGTCCTGCCAGACGACGAGGAAAGCGCCGCCACCGAAGGCCGCGCGCGGCATCTCCTGAACGCCCTCGCCGCACGGGGCCACCTCAATGCCCTTCGGGTCGAGCACCCTGCCTTCCAAATCGAGCCTGGCGGCGTACACCCTGGCCTTCCCGCCCTTCCCGTGCCAACCCTCGCGCCATGCGACCAGAAACACGTCCTTGCCGAATGCCAGGCACGGCGTGGCGCGGACGTTGCCTCCAAGACCGCCGGCCATCACGATCGCCTCGCCGCCCACCGATATCGCCGGCGGTTCGGTGCCGCCCTCTTCCGCCGGCGCCCATGACCGCGACCACACCGCGGGCACCGCCGCGATCAGGACGGCAAAGGCCGGCACCCCGGCGAGTCGCGACTTCCGTGCGGGATATCCGCTCCTCATTGCTTGACCTCCTTGCGGTTATACGCGCGCCAGAGACCGGTCGGGTGGGAGCTGGCGGCCAGGTACGCGCGACCCAGATGATCCACGGCATTCACGGAATTCCACGTCAGGTGTATCTTCGCCCCGGGGACCCCGAGCGCGTCCGCCGGAGTGCGTTCCGATCCCCCGCTCCCGCTGACCGCCCGCCCGATCACCGTGCGGACCCAGCCGTCCTTCAGCCACCTGAACCGGCTCTCGTCCGGCCCGCCGACCCACAGCGCCTTGTGGACGGGGTCGTAGCAGCAGTAGCCGCAACCCGAATTGAAGCTGGCGTGGGTCAGCGCGGGGCCGTCGGCGTTGCTGTTGTAACGCTTTTCGATTTCCGTCTGCTTCTCCCTGCGCCACTCCTTCGGTTTGGGCATCCCGGCGACGGTCATCACTGTGCCGCTCTTCACATCTATGCGGCGCGCGGCGAAGTTCCAGTGGTCGGCGAGATACAGGACATCGTCCTCCTCTCCGAGGGATATGTTGCCGCCCAGGCCGATCAGGTTGAACTTAGCCTCGGCCAGCGGACCGTCAACTAGCTTCCCGCTGCGCAGGTTCGAGCTGATAGTGACGACCTTCCCGTCCTCCAGTCT
>JAOACM010000108.1 GCA_026417845.1 Planctomycetota bacterium
ATAAGTTTCGGCAAAAAGCCGCTTCCGCTTGAGCAACTCTTCTCAATCCCGTACGACCGGAAGTTGCCAAAGTCGAGCAGGGGATTCTCCGCCGCAGGTCCCGCCGCCGGCTCGCCCCCCGCTAGGCCGGCAGCGGTGCCACACAGCAGGCAGGCAGCGACGACAGACAGAACCACGCTCCGCACAGTACCCATCGGCAACCTCCTTCCGGTCACGACCAAACGGCCTGACTCTACCTTCCCCCCAGTCTGGCGCCGGCTCACGATCTCTCCCCCGCGCCGCAGTGCTAGTTGGCAGCGTTCCTGTGCCTGTAGATCCATTTGCCCGGTATCACGAACGCGTTTCGCGCCGCGTCGTAGTACGCCAGAACCGCGTCCCGGCCGGCGGGCGGCGGAGGGCCCTTCGGGTTCAGCTTCGTCCACTTGCAGGTCTCCGGATCGTAAGCCCATAGCGTCCGTGTCCATGCGGCATCCCACAGCAGGCAGACCTTCCCGGCGGAGTCGTAGACGAAGTTAGTGCCGCCATCGAACCCCGCCGGCGGGTTGTTTTTCTCGTTGCCTGTGAAAACCGTCTTCCATTCGTTCTTCTCGACGGAGTAGTGGCTGGTGCGCGATCCCTCGTAGCCCGCACTGGGCACGCCATTGCCCGCGATGGAATGGGCAACCAGCAGCTTCCGGTCCGGCAGGTACACCATGACCGCCTCGCGCTCCGGCAGGCCCTTGTAGTCGGACGCCCTGCCGAGGCGCTTCCAGGTATTTTCCTTCGAATTGTACAGCCACATGCCGTCACTCTTGGCCCAAAGCGTGCCGTTCAGTTCCGGCACGTACTCCAGCTGCCGGGCGTTCTCATAGCCAGGCAAATCGCCCTTGGCTCCCAGGATCGGTTCCCAGCGTTTCTTCTCGGGAAAGAAGGCCCAGAACGGAGGTTTGTGCTTCCCGGCGTTGAGCAAATTGAAGAGTTCCGGGTCGGACATGGACCACGAGCAGGGCGTGATCATGGCCTTGAGGCCGTGGTCGTAGGTCATGTTCCACCAGGAGTGCGGGATGATCGCCGGGCCGCCGCGCTTGGTGCGGATAATCCCCGCCTTGGTCTCCTCACTATTGCGATCAATGTCAGACCAGTCACCGCCATGCCCCTTGTTGGCGTCCGGGCCGTAGAGGCAGACCCACGTGTTCGACGGCAGATCGTATTCCCAGACGTCGTTCAGGCGGTGCGGCACGCCGTGGTTGGCGCCGTAGAAGATCGCGCGTTTCCTGTCCGGCATCCAGGCCATCTTGATGCAATAGTCGCGCGCACCGGGGCCGTGTTTGTCCAGGCCGTATTTGCGGGCGACGTCATTGATATCGCCGGCCGTCCTCGCTGGAGGGAGCGCCGTCGCGCAACCCTCCCCGATCTCCTCGATTATTTTCGTCACCGCCGGGTCGGGGGCGAGTTCGGGGGCAACGCGGTTAGCGTCCGGCCCCGCGACTGGCTCGGCGGCACGTACGCCGCCGGACGTCAGCACAAGACCGAGCGTCAGCACCCCCGCCGCCGTGCGCAGCGCCTCCGCGATTTTCCCCTTCATCATGCGAGTTCCTCCTTCCTGTCGCGGCCGCCGGGAGCCCCGAAGGCCCGCAGCCTGCGGTCAAGGCCTTCGAGAATCCTCCGGGCGCCGCGGTCCGATTTCCCATCGCCCGTAACGCGCGCGGTCAGCGCTTCCTGGAGGACCTCGTTGTGCTCGAACCCCCTCAGGAGATTGAGCATGGTGAGCCCGGCACGCATGCGTTCGCCGGCGTCCGGCGAGAAAAGACCGGCGAGGCGCTTCAAACGGTTCGGATAACCGGCGCCAAGTTGCATGCGGCATTGCTCCTTCCAGAGGCGTACCATTAGGCGTTCGTCGGCAAGCGGCTCGGAAAGGTCCCGGAGGAACCGGAGCCATTCCGCGCGGTCGCGGCCGCGGAGCAGCCCGGCGCCGCCCGCGGCGCTCTTCCTGAAAGGATGGACCGCCAGTTCGACGACGTCGCGCCGGGAAACCCCCAGTTCGAGCAGGAAGCCGCTGTCCGTGTGCGGCTCGGGTTCGTGCCAGTCGAACAGGAAGTTGCCCAGGCTGTAGGCGATGGGCCTGTTACGGTGGAATTCGATGCCTTGCGGGACGTGCGGGTGGTGGCAGACGACCGCCGCGGCGCCCGCCTCGACCAGCCCGCGGCAGAGGTCGCGCATCTGAGGCGAGGGAAGCGGCACTTCCTCTCGCCCTGCATGCAGCACCGCTATAGTCAGCGAGCCGGTCTCCGCCGCCGCGGCCGTCGCGCGCAGGACGGCGGCGGCCTCCAGCCGCGCCGCGCCGGGCCCCTCCATCGGCGCCGCGCCTTCTACGATGCCGAAGTTGAGCAGGGCCAGCCAGATACCCCTGATCTCGATCCGCAACGGCCCACCGGCCGCAGTCTGATCCGGCCCGGCTCCGACGTGCCGGAGCCCGGCCGAGTCCAGCGCGGCCAGAGTCCACCGGAGCCCGGCCGCCCCCTGGTCCATTACGTGGTTGTTCGCCAGGCAGCAGACGTCCACGCCGGCCGCCGCGAGCGACCGGGCCGTGCGCGGGTCGGCCCGGAAGTTCGGACCGCACTTGCGGATGGGAGCTTCCTTCCGGCAGAGGGGAGCTTCCAGATTTACGACAGCAAGATCCGCCGCCGCGAAGAGTTCCATCGTGTCGCCGAACGCGCGGGTAATGTCGCCGGAAGTCAACATGCGCTCGACCCGGTTTATCGGGCACAGATCGCCGGAGAACAGCAACCGGGCGATCACCGGGCCTTCCGCGAGCCTCACCCGGCCATCCGCGAGCGCCCGTATCGGGCGGCGGCTTCCCCGCCCCGTTTCCGTTTTCATGCGCCGCTCCCTTCTTCCGCTTCCGCCGCGAGCAGCTTCGTCTCGACCAGGATCCGCGCCGGCCGCGCTCCCGGATGGTTCCGCCGGAAGGCCAGCCTCGCCATGGCCTCTTCGGCGAGATGCCTCATGCTCCAGGTAACCGTCGCCGGCAACGCTTTCGCCGGCCACGCCGCCCGGAATTCCGCCATCTGCTCCTCGACGCACCAGGAAACGAATTCGATGTCCCGCCCCAGCGCGAGACCGGCATCCAGCGCCACGCGTGCGGCTTCGGCCGCGTTGTTCCACCACAGGGCCACGATGGCGTCGGGGCGCTCGGGGATCGAGAGGAGTTCGCGCAGCCTTGCCGCAGCGTCAGGCTCGGCCGCGTTTATGACGAGCCGCGGATCGGGCCGTGAATCGCCGAGGCTCAGCGCCGCCATCGCTCCACCCAACCGTTCGCGGCTGGCGACGGTCGGAGCGATAATGCCGTACCACCCGATCCGCCGGCGTCCGCGTCCGATCAGGTACCTGGCGGACGCTAAAGCCCCGCCGAAGTTGTCCTGCGTTACGCTGTCGAGACCCTCCGCCTCGCCGAGCTCCTCGACCATAATGGCCGGCATGCCGAGCCGGGCCAGGGCTTTCAGCAGCGAAGCGTGAGGCGTATCCAGAAGCAGGCCGGAAGCCCGGGCGATGCGAAGCTGCTCGACAATTTCGGAGACTTCGCGCCCCTCCGTCGAAAGACTTAACACCGACCACCCGCGACTCTCGGCGGCACGGTGCATGGCCGTCTGAAGATTCTGACAGAAACTCGACCACCTGCCCCCGTTGCGGATCCCCGATATGACAAGAGCTATAGGCGCCGCCTCCGAAGGATCGTTGGCGCGAACCGTTACTCTGAAGCCGTGGCCATGACAGGCAGCGACCCATCGCTCGGACGCAAGATGCTTCATCGCCCGCCGGGCAGTTTCCCTGGACACCTTGTGTTCAAGGGCCACATCCCGCACCGTCGGCAGGTACTGCCCCACTGCAAGTTCGCCGGATGCTATTCGGGCTTGCAAGTCTTGCGCGATCTTAAGCGCTATCCTTCCGGCCCCCTTTTTGACTCGTGGAGACATTTTTGAAAACTCCTTTGTGACGCCCCTATGACAAATACACCATCATATGGCTGTTTTGCAAAGAATTTCAGCCAAGGCAATGAGATTTTTGGGACTCTAAGTTGTAACACATGTCAGAGAAATGAGTTATGAATAAACTCAAGCCCCGCCCGGACTACAAGGGCCAGTGTATCTTTCGAGGCCAGAGCAGAGAGGATCCGACCTATATTCCACACCAGCGCAGTTTTTTCATTATCCTTCTCTGATAGCTTGGCCGTATAACTTAAAAGGCACACCGCCTTCTTCGATATGCGCGCGTGCAGCCGGCGGGAGGGGCGACAGGGACGTCGGGGAGCAAAAGGCCGATTTTCTGGGAAACGGCGGAAGTCAGGATATCTGGCTGAGAGCGCCCCATGGCGGATGAAGATCGGATGAAACCCGAACGGTTGTTTCTTATGGCTGCGGCGGCATTCGCCGCGGCGGCGGGGACGGATTTCGGCTACGCGCTTTACTCGGGTAGTCTGTCCGTCGCGGCTGCATCGGCGATAGTCGCGATGTTCGCCATCGGGACGGTCAGGCAGTTCCTGCGCGAGCGGGCAAGGGCGCAGCTTGAGGCGGTGGAGGCGGAGGCCGGGCGCGCGGCGAGGGAAAAAGCCGCCGGGCGGAACTTCGCGTCCCGGAGTTTTTTCGAAGAGCCTGCCGGCGGAACCGAGACCGAGGAAGAACGGATCGCCAGGCTACTGCGCGAATCGCTCGCCTTCCAGCGGCGATGGGGCAGCCCCGGTCTGGGGCTGGTTTCGGCAGTCATCGCCGCGGCAGCTGGGCGCATAGTGCTCCCGCGAATACTCGATGCTCTCGGCGTGCCGTCCGCCGATCTGTCTGCGCCCGCCGATCCGACGATCGGCATGGTCCTGATGCTGGCCCAGGCGTTTCCGGCTCTCCTTCTCGCCAAGACCTGCATGTTCGAATCGCGCGGCCGCGACGGCGCGGGAGCCGGAGTCGCCGGGTTCGGCGCGGGCGTTGGCGATACGGAAGTCGGCGGCGCTGTCGCGAGAGGCGCGGGAATCGGCGGCGGAGCTGGCGGCGTGGGAACGGGCGCCGCAGGAGGGGGCGGCGGTGGGGACGGCGGGACATCTGTCAGCGGCTGGCCTTCCGCGGCCGCCGCGACGATAGGGCACGCGGCCACATGCTGGATGTGGATATCTCTGTTGTCCGCCATCGCCCTGATGCTCGCGCGTCAGGGCTGGCCGGCCGTCGAGGTGTACGTCGCGGCGCTACTGGCGGTTCTCCTGATCCTGCTAGGTCTCGAAGAGCTCGTGCGGTTTTTCTGGGGAAGGTTCGGGCCGGACATAGCCGATCTCGGGCCGGATCCGGACCCGGCACCGTGGCGGAGCTTTCTCCTCCATGTGCTTTTCGCCAGGGTCAATCCTCTGGCCGCACTGGCGGAGGGACTGGACCGTGAGTTCGGGTTCAAAATATCCGAGAGCTGGCCGGCCATGGCTGTGCGCAGGTACGCCGTTCCGCTGATTGCCGGCGGCCTGCTCTCGATGTGGATCTTAAGTGCGCTCGTGGTGGTAAGACCGGGCGAGGAGGCGGTTGTCGAACGCTTCGGCAGACCGCTCGATCGTCCGCCGCTCGGTCCGGGCATGCACCTTATCGCCCCATGGCCTGTGGACAGGGCATCCGTCGAGGAAACCGGCAGGGTACGGGAGATAGGAGTCGGCTTCCGGAAGGACATTGGCGCCCCAGCCATATTGTGGACGAGGAAGCACTATGAGGACGAGTGCAAGCTGCTGGTCGGCGGCGGCGACGAGCTCATATCGGTGGCCGTTTCGGTGCAGTACCGCATAAAGGACATCCGTGCGTGGAGGTATTCCCACTCGCGCCCCGAGGATATCCTGAAGGACGCGGCGCACAGGGAACTGACCAGACTGACCGCCATCCGGACGGCCGGCGATCTGCTTACGACCGCGCACAGGGACCTTGGACCCGAGATCCGGCGACGGCTCCAGAAGACCGCCGACGGGATGGGCATCGGGGTTGAAATCGTGTTCGCCGGCGTCGCTTCAATACACCCCGTGATCGGCGATTCCCCGGACGATCCGGACGTGGCGGCCGCGTATCAGGACGTCGTCTCGGCGGGCGAAGAGAAGGAATATGAGGCGCGCAAGGGCGCGCTCTATCGCGAGATCGCTCTGCCGGAGGCAAAGGCGAGGGCGGCCAGGATCGTGGGCGAGGCGCGCGGAGCGGCCGCGTTGCGGCGGGGAAAGGCTGCAGGCGAGGCGAAGAGGTTTCTGTCGCGGCTGGGCGGGTTCCTGCTCTCGCCGGAACTCTATCGGACGGTGGCCAGGCTGGAGGCGCTCGAAGAGGCGCTGCGGGACTCGCGAAAGATACTGCTGGACGCCCCGCGCGAAGGGGGCAGAGAGTACTGGATAGATGCAAGGGGGCAAGCGGCCGGCGAGACCCGGATGGCGGTGCCTCACGCCGGAGGAGGGTTGCCCGCCGGTACGGCGCCCAGGGGAGGAGCTACGAAGCCTGGCATGCAGGGCGCCTCCGGGCCGCGCGCGAGTCCGGGGGCAGGGGCCTCCGGACAGAGCGCATCGGAGGGGAAAACCCCAGGGAGCGGGACTTCCGGAGCTGGAGCCGCTCCGGATTCCGGAGGGACGGGATCCCCGGCGGCAGGTCCTGGAACGGGGCGGTAACCGGAGGCAGGGGTCCAAGAGGAGGCATCGGCACGAGGGGCGCGATTGCCCTGCGCGGACAGTCCGGCTGGGTGCGCGCCACTGCTGCGACGATCGCTCTCCTCCGGCGCAGGAAGAGCCGGCGGCAGGAGACGGGGAACAGGCAGTTGCCGTCGGCGAAGAATCGGGATCCTGCGCTGGCGCGCATGAAACTCGGAGACCAGAGACATCAAAGGAACGGGCGCGGGAAGGATGTCGCGAGAGGGCGAGGAGGATGCGATGGGCGAACCTGGGAGCGGAAACGTCCACGCGCACGAACACGGGGGAGTTGCCACCGGCGGCACTGCCGTGTGGCCGCGCGTGCTGCTGGCGGCGACGATAGTCGCGGCCGTGCTCGTATCGGCCTCCACATTCACCGTCCGCCAGGGATTCGCGGCGATAGTTACCCTTTTCGGGGCGCCGCGCGGGAGCATTATGGAGCCTGGCC
This sequence comes from Planctomycetota bacterium, assembly GCA_026417845.1. Classification (GTDB taxonomy): domain Bacteria; phylum Planctomycetota; class SZUA-567; order H5-PLA8; family CALKMO01; genus CALKMO01. The sequence continues at coordinate 7,101 of JAOACM010000108.1, forward strand.
TGCATTTCAAATGGCCATGGCCCATCGAGAGCGTGCGGCTGGTGGATTGCAGGACGCATGCCGTCGAGACCCGCCCGACCGAAACGCTTACGCAGGACAAGAAGAACGTCATAGTCACCGTAAGCCTCCAATGGAAGGTAGCCGATCCTCTGGCGTTCTACAAAGCGATGAAGGATACGGCGAACGCCGAGGCGATGCTCAGACCCGCCATCGGTGACGCCCGCAACGCGGTCATAGGACGCCACCCGATCTCCGCGCTGGTCTCCACCTCGGCCTCCGACCTGAAACACGCCGGGATCGAGGCCGAGATCGCGAGACATGTGCAGGAACATGTCGGGGACAAGTTCGGCATATCCGCGGTTGGCGCGATGGTAAGGCAGATTTCCGTCCCGAAGGAAAACACCCGGTTCATCCTGCAGAAGATGGCTGCTGAGAGGAAACAGTACGCGGCGAAGTATCGCGCCGAGGGACAGAGGATAGGAGATGAGATAAGAGCCCAGACCGACCGTGAGCGGGCGGAGATACTGGCCGAGGCGTACCGGAAGGCTGAGGAGATACGGGGTGAGGCCGACGCGGAGGCGGCGCGGCTGTACGCCGAGGCGCACGGGAAGGATCCGGAGTTCTACGAGTTCGTCCGGTCGCTCGACGCCCTCCGCCGGATACTCGGCGCCGGCTCAACGGTAATCCTCGACGCCGACGCCATGCCGTTCCGGCTGCTCAAGGCAGGCCCTTCGGGGGTCACGAAATCCATGGCTGTTCCCGGGCCCGCGGACGGCCCCGGGGGGAGAAATTCCGCCGGCAGCCGCGGCGATGAAGGGGGCGCCGATCCGGAGAGGAAAGGCGACGGTCCGGGCATCAGGAGCGGGTCGGACATCCGGCCGGCTGCCGCAGGGAAGGTCGAGACTGGTTCCGGAAAGGCCGGCGGGGGCGCCAAGGGGCCAGGGGGTGGGGGAGAGGGGCAATGACGGACATCGGCGGCGCTCGCCCTGATCGCGATCCGGTCCCGGCTGCGGCCCCCGAAGGGCGGTCGGCGCTGGGCGAGGCTCTGGCATCTTCCGCCTTCTTCCTGCGCTGGACGCTCGCGGCCCTCGCCGCGGCTTATCTGCTGTCTGGGATATTCGTGGTCGGTCCCGAGGAGGAGGCCGTTGTCCTGACGTTCGGCCGCCTGGATGAGGGCAGGGGAGAAAAACGCGCCAGAGGGCCGGGAATATATTTCGCCCTCCCGGCTCCTTTCCAGGAGATCGTCAAGCTTCCAACGCGCCGCGTGCGCGAGATGACCATAAACGCTTTTTCGAGATCGGCGTCGGCATACCCTCCGAACGAGGCTGGGAGCGGAGCTGGAGGCGGCGAGGAAATGGCGGCCGGCGAGGACAGGAAAGAGAGGGGAAAGCGGCCGGCCGAAAAGAAGGCTGAAGGGAAACGGGGGGACCCGGAGATTGCGAGCGAACCGCCGAATCTGTCGGACATAAACGGGCTGGATCCTGTCGCCGAAGGCTACCTGATATCAGCCGATATGAACCTTGTACGCGCCTCGATGGTGGTTCGCTGGAGGATCGCCGATCTTCCGCGGCACATGTTCGAACATGCGCGGACCGCCGACGCCCTCAGGGCGGCCGTGGAATCCGCGGCGATCGCCGTCGTCGGGGGCACACCGATAGACGAGCTGCTCGGCGAGGGCCGCGAAAAGGCCCGGGGGAAGATTCTGGAACTGGCGCAGCGCGCCGCTGACGGATTCGGGCTGGGGGTTGAGATCGTATCGCTCGATATTCCCCTGCTGGAACCGCCGGCTTTTCTGGCTGACGCCTTCCGCGAGGTCAATGCGGCGCGCATCGAGGCGAAGGGGCTGGCGGACGAGGCCCGGGCATACAGGGAACAGAACATCGAGGCGGCAGCCGCTGAAGCGAACAGGATGATAAGGTCCGCGGAAGGGTACAGGGCGGAACGGATCGCCAGGGCCAGGGGCGAGACGAGCCGGTTCCTGGCGCTGCTTGCGCGCTACAGGACCGACCCGGAGGTATTCGGGAAGAGGATGTATGCCGAGGCCGTCGAACAGATACTCGAAAGCGTCGGGAGGAAAATCGTACTGCCGCCGGGAGACGGCCGCGCCGCCGTGCGTCTGCTCCTGGACGAGCATCAGTGGGGAACGCCGGAGGGAGGGACGGCGGGCCGCTCGGAAGCGGCAGGAGCCGGATCGGGGACGAAGGGGATCGGCGGAACGGGAGTGCCTGGCGGAGCCGGCAGGTAAGAGATCATCCAGGAACCTGCGGCCGCGCGTAGAGGCAGGGATTTGCTGGTCGCATTCATGTTTCGGCGACTTGCAGTAAGAGCCTGTCCCAAAACCTCCGGCGCAGAGCCTAATGGTTCGGGGTCAGCCGCCTTCCTGCCGGGAGGTTTCTGGATGGGCCCTGAAGGAATCGGAAGCGTCAGCAGCCGGCAGATAGCCGTTTTCCGCGGTCTGGTTGCAGCTACTACTTGCAGTGGCACACCAGAGGGGACAACAACGGCGCCGCAATAAGCGGATACGCCAGGCTCCGCGCCAACCACACAGGGGCGCGGCAAATAATTGCTCCGGCGGCTCGGCGACATCCGTCTTCCGACGGGCCGGGCAAGAGCAGATGCCTGCCGGGAGCTGCCCGGCAGAGAAGGATCCGGAAGCATGGAAGACCGCATATGCAGACCTGCGACGGATGCATGAGCTTCGAGACGCGCCAGCGGGAGCTGGGCTTTCATCTCCTGTTGACTCTGGCCGGAGGCGTCCTGCTGGCGGCCGGGGCGCTGCACCGCAGCCTGGCGGGCGGAAGCGAAGAGGTCGCCGGGATCGCCTACGCGACCGGCGGAGTACTACTCTCGATCCCCATCCTTCGTAAAGGCTTCCTCGCGCTGATGGGCCGCGGAACCGACACGAACGCTCTGGTAGCGATAGCCGTAGCGGCAGCCCTGGCGCTCGGTGACTACCTCTCCGCAGGCCTGGTGTCGTTCTTCATGATAATAGGCAACCTGATGGAGGAGCACACGGCGCTCGGCGCCAGGGCCGCGATCGAGCTGCTGCTCCGCCTGACCCCCGCCAGGGCAGTGCTCAAGAAGGAAGATGGAAGCGAGGAGGAGGTGGACGCGGCATCCCTGATAAGAGGGCAGCGCGTCGTCGTGCGTCCCGGCGCCGCCATTCCATGCGACGGGCGTGTGGCGAAGGGCCGGTCGGCTGTGGATCAGTCCAGCGTGACGGGAGAATCGGTTCCGGTCGAGGCAGGACCGGGAAGCACGGTGTTCGCGGGGACTCTGAATCTGACCGGAGCGCTTGAGGTAGAGGTCGAGAGGGCTGGCGAGGATACAACGATGGGTCGCGTCCAGGCGATGGTGATGGCTGCCCAGTCCACCCGGCCGTCGGTCCACAGGCTCGTGGACGCCTACGCGAGATATTACACGCCGCTCGTGATAGC
>JAOACM010000109.1 GCA_026417845.1 Planctomycetota bacterium
TGTATAAGAGCCAGGTCCCGGCCAGCGTCCTGCCGATGCCGACGATCAGCTTGATGCCCTCCGCGGCCGCGATGGCCGCCGCCAGCGCCGGGACCGCCGCCAGCACCGGGAACTGCCGCCTCCATGCCGGCGGCTTCTCAGGGTACAGGCATGCCAGGCACGGCGTCCTGCCCGGCAGTATGGTCGTGACCTGCCCTTCCATGCCGTACATGGCCGCCTCGACCATCGGCCTGCCCTGTCTGATGCACTCCCGGTTCATCAGGAACCGCTCCTCGAACAGCGGGGCGCAGTCGAACACGATATCTGCCATCTCGACCAGCCGCGCAGCGTTTTCTTCGCGGATGTTTTCCGGAACGGCCACGATCTCGACATCCGGGTTGAACTCGCGCAACCTCCGCGCCGCCGATTCGACCCTCGGCTTCCCGATCCAGTCGCGCGTCATGAGCACCTGCCGGTTGAGGTCGGAAGGCTTGACGTTCCCGCCGTGGGCTATTATGAGCCGTCCGATCCCCGCGGCGGCGAGGCTGAGGCAGAGCGGACCGCCGAGCCCGCCGCAGCGGCTGACCAGCGCGGATGCTGCCCTCAGACGCCTCTGCCCCTCCTCGCCGAAGCCCGGCAGCCACATCTGCCATTCGTAGATGGCGCGGTCCGCATCGCTCAGTTCCGGGAGCTGGCGCCCCGCGCGCGGGGCGGTGTCGTCCGCCACGATGTTATCCTCCCAGGGTCTCCCCGCTGATCTCGTAATTGTCTGCCTTCCCATATGCTGCAGGTGCAGCGCCCGGACGTACCCGCTCATTGCGGCGCCAACGTTATCCCGTTCGAGTGCGCCACTGCAAACAGGAGCCGCCGCCTGAACGCGCCAGACAATTACTCAGCCCGCACCGTCGCATCAACCACCAGCTATCGGACTGAGCAGCGATATCTCGTCCCCGTCATTCAGAGCCACGACGGCGCCCCTGGCGGCGAACTTCCCGTTCACCGTTACAAGCAGGCTGGGCCTTATGTTCCCGCTCTCGTCGAGCGCTATCTTCCGGAAAGCCTCGCCGTGCCTGCGCGCGGCGTCGGATATGGCGGCCGCAAGGTCGGCGCCGCAGGGGAGTTCGACGGTCTCGGAGCCTGTGCCGGCGGCATCTCTGAGCTGGGCGAAATAGATCAGCGATACCTTCACCGCGCCTGCCTCCCGCCTATCCCGCCGCCGCGGTTCCCGGTGGAGTCCGGACCGCCCCGCTGTCCGCGGAACTGTCCGCGGACATCGAAGCAGCTCCGGCGGCCGGCCGCGACGCATCCTTTCCGCCTCCGCCTCCGCCTCCGCCTCCCCCCCCGCCGGCGCCAGGCGGCGGTTCCGTCACGAAGAACATCCTGGCGGCGATCAGGATCATCACGACGGCGAATATGCGCCGGAGCGTGACGCCGGAAAGCCACATCGCCAGGGCCGATCCGATCAGAGCCCCGGCGACCGCTCCGACACCCAGCAGCAGGACCACAGCCATGTCCATGTCTTCCCTGAGGTTCATCTTATAGCGTATCGCGCCGACCAGCGCCATCGGAGCGATGACCGCAAGCGACATGCCCTGCGCAACTTTCTGCGGGAAATGCATGAAAAGGACCAGCATCGGGATCATCAGCACCCCGCTGCCCACGCCCAGCGTGGCCCCAAATATGCCGCAAGCGACCCCGAACGGGATGTAGATATACCAGTTTTCCATCGCATCCTCCGATCCCCGGCAGTTTTATCCCCGCGCGACGGGAGGCGCAGCAACCGGCCCCCTCATACGCGCCGTCTGAGGTGTCTTATCCCTGCGCGACGGGAAGCATGAAACCGGACCGGCTGCCCCTGGCGCCCGCAGGAGCCTTATCCCCGCGCGACGGGAAACATGCGTGGCCGCCTCCCTGCAGTCAACACTGGCTGCGTCTTGTCGCCGCGCGACGGGAAGCACGTCCAGTCGCCGGACCCACCGGAGTTTATTATCCACGCACGATGGGAGGCGTGCGGCACCGCGCCATCGCCGCATCCTGCCGTCTCCGCGCACCCGTAATTGTTTAACGGGTTCAGGCCGGGGCTGCCATTCGCGGTGGTGCGCTCGAGCAGGGCAGCAATAGCGCTACCATATACCCCCGGCACCCATGCGCCCCACACATGCGAAGCGGCGAACAATTATGCGCGCCCGCCGCGTCCGTTTCGCATCGCGGCCCGGGGCGCCGCCACTGCGTCCGCAGTTTCGCCCGGAGGTGGCAAGGCGGCAACATTGGGGGACGTGCGCCACCCCTGCGTCCGCAGTTCCCGCCGGCGGATTTTCGCTCGAAGACCATCCGCCTGGAGCAGCCCCCCTGCGCGGCGGTTTCGTCCCGGTTCCGTCCAGCGGCCTCTTGTCCCCGGCATCGGCGTCTCCATGTCCGCCCCAGGCTGCAAACCTCGCGCTGCGCCCTCGGCCGGGATGCCGGCGCGATACGGCCGGACCTTCGAAGCCGACGCCCCACGGGCGATGCCTCCGCCTTATCAAAGACGCTCGAACGCGCTCCACGTCCGCCAGGCGTCAGGCTTCCTTCTTCGGGGAGGCGCGCGCCGACAGACCGAATCCGCTCATCAGGAGCATTATCGCCAAACCGTACCACAACGTATAAACCACATAAAAGCCCAACAGGGCCGCCAGCTGCCAGCCGGTCCCCGACGCCGGCGCATACCGGACGCCGGCGAAATTATAGGCAGGCTCGCAGGCGCGCGTCATGAGAGATGCCGCGAACAAGGCTGCCTCCGCGTCGCCGGCCTCTGCCAGCGCCTTCCTCAAATGCCCCAGCGCCTTCCACCACCCATATACGGCTTCCTTCTCCAGGCTTCGCGCGGGGTTCCCCACGTCGGCAGGAGCGGCCGCTCTGCCTGTCGGCGCCCGGGAGGCATCGGAGCCGCGGAAGAGCATTTCCGCGTCGGATATTACGGCTGCCCCGAGCCGGCCCAGATCGCCGGCCACCCATACCCTCGCGCCCCCACCTGCTCGCGCTTTTGCGCTTGCGCCCATGTCCCCGGCCATCCAAGCCCGCCCCTCCCTCCCCGCCTCCCCGACTCCTCCGCCCTTCCCAGCCGCGCCCGATTTCCATACTGCACCCGACTCCCGGACCGCGCCCGATTCCCCGGCGGCACCCGATTCCCCGGCCGCGCCCGATTCTCCGGCCGCGCCCGATCCCCCAGCTGCGCCCGATTTCCCGACCGGGTCCGATTTTCCGGTCGAACCCGATTTCCCGGTCGAGCCGGCATCTCCGCCCCCACGGGCGCCTCCCCCTGGCACGCCGCCCGCGATCGAGGCCTCGGCCCCGGCCGACGCGAAGAGCCGCGCTATCGTCTCCGCCTCGCCCTGATCGTCCGCCTCCAGCACCGCCTCGAACCTCCGACCCTCGAACGATGCCGCCCCGGCTTTCATCTCATCGAAACGGTCCGAAGACTTCTTGCTCAGACCGTTGAAAAACCCGTCGGCGAGGTCCAGCCCCGTCCTCCCGTCCCGGACGGGCAGGTTCCATAAGATGAACGCCAGCAGGAATGCGGCCATCGCTGCCACTCCGCCGAGAAACCTCCTCAGATCAGCCACTATCCCCATCGGCCCGCTGCCGGCGGCCGCGGATTTCCCCTCGCGGCCGGTCCGCGCCTCCTCCGGACTTTCCCCGGGACCGTTTGCCGGACTCGCCTCGGTGTTACGGGCCGCCCTTCCCGCTGATGCGCCGGCCTGGCGCGAGGCGCCGGCGGATCTGCGCCTCAGTTCCGGCAGTCCCTTCAGGAACGTCCAGAGCACCCATATGACGAATATCCCTATGAGTCCGAAGAAGATGACGACGCCGGCGATATCCAATGCCCGGGCCAGGCGCGCGTCCATACTTATGAAACCGCCTTCGGCCAGGGTTCCCGGCATCGCAGCCAGCCGGTTGGCAAGGCCTGCCAGCACGGTAAGCGCGTAAAAGCCGCGTATCGTGGTGCCCCTGACGAGCGTGGTCACCGTCGCGCCGATCTGGATGCCCACCAGCGAGCCGAGCAGCATCCCCATCGCCGCCGAGTACAGCATGAAGCCGTAGATGGCATATTGCGCTATGGAGGAGTAGGCGGACGTGAGGAGTATCTGCAGCACGCTCGTGCCGACCGTCGTGAAGCTGGATACGCCGATCCCATAGACGAACATCGGGAATATGAGAAAACCTCCGCCGACCCCCATGATCGCCGCCACCAGTCCGACGAGAAGGCCGCTGAGGATCACGGGATAGACGGCGATGGAACGTCCGCCAGGCGCCATATCCCCGTCGAAACGGATCCTCGGCTTCAGGGGAATTCCCTGCAGCCATCTGGCGAACGCGGTAAGTTCGACCCCTTCCCGGCCTCCGCCCCGCCCGGCCGTTCCGCCTCCGCTCCCGGCCGCAGCTCCGTTCCCGCCCTCCACCGGGTCCCTGTTTCCGTCTGCGCTGGCCCCTCCGGCGGCTCCTCCGGCGGCTCCTCCGGTGAAACCTCCGGCCGCGGATTGCCCCACGTCGCGTTCCCCGCCCGCCCCGTACCCCTCCCGGCCGCGGCGCGCCCGCATCCAGTCGTACAGAGCGTAGAAGCCAAGGACCCCTAGGATTAGGACGTACATCGCTCCTATCAGGCAGTCGCTGAGGGAGGGACTGAGGGCGTACACCTGGCGGTTGAGCCGCCCGCCTATCGTCACGCCGATGCCCGAACCGAGTACGAACCAGAGCGCGAGGCCGATGTTGACGTTGCCGAGTTTTCTGTGAATGACCGTCCCCATTATGGACTTGGCGAAGATATGAAACTGATCCGTCCCGACGCAGAGTATGCCTCTGATCCCGAAGCTCATCAGCGCAGGGGTTATTATGTATCCGCCGCCGGCGCCTATGACGCCGGTACACAATCCGGCCATGAGGCCGACCAGTATGGAGCCGGCGAACATACCAGTGGATGACGAGGCTGGGGCGTAGGCGTACTTGCCGCCTATTACGTCCGGCATCGCGGCGGCCGCCGCGGCCTCCGCGGCCGCGAATATGACCGCCGGCGCGACCGCCAGCACAAGGGCAAGCCTCCGTCGGCTGAGGATCTCCCCGGCCGCCTCTATTTCCCACCTGGCCTGAGCGCGCAGGCCGAGCGATAGCATCCGGCCGGCGGCCAGCAATCCATTGCACAAGCGATCCGGCAATCGGATTCCTCCCTGCGGCGCTCCGCTGAAACCGCCCGTCGCCGGCGCCGGTGGCGGCGGAGCGCCCAGCCGCAACGAAGGGCGCGGCGGCGGCCGTAATTGTTTGCCGTGCCCATACACTGGGGCGCAGCGGTATAACGGCCTCATTTGTAGCAGCGCCGTTTCCGCCCCGTTCGGGCGAGCCACTGCAAATGGCGGCCGCCACCCGGACGCAGCAGATAATCGCCGGCGGCCGTTATCTGGGCGGGCATCCCGGAAAAATCCCGGCCGCGCGGCCGGCGCGGGCCGTACTGCGCGTTTCCGGCTCGTTTTTCCTGCGAAGACCCGGATACGCCCGATGCCGATGCGCATCCCGGAGGACCGGACGGCGGCGGATCCGGACGGATCGGGATAGCCTTTGCCCCCGCGGTGGCCGGCCGCCCCGCATATCGCGGCAGGACCGCGTCAGGAGGATGTCAGCCCGCGCAGGAATCTGACCGCCTCGGCGATGTCAGCCGCTGGATTCGCCCCGACCTCGCGTTCGATCGTGAGAAAGCCCTTATATCCGATGCGCCTCAGCGCCGCGAGGTACTTCGGGAAATCAACGCCGCCTTTCCCCAGAGGCGTCTCCAGAAAATAGTCGGACGGCCGCAGGTTCCCTCTCCCGCCTTCGGCAAAGTGTCCGTACACCACCTCCGGAGAAATGGCTTTCTTCCTGATGCCGTCCTTGGCGTGCGTGTGGACGATATAATCCTTCAGGATCTCAACCCCCGCCACGGGGTCGTCACCGGTCACCATCACGAGATTGGCCGGATCGTAGTTGACCCGGACGCCGCGTGCGTTCAGGCCGTCGAGGAAAGCCCTGAGCTCCGCCGCCGTCTCAGGACCCGTCTCGATGGCGAACGCCGCGCCAACCCTGTCGCCGTATCCGGCAAGTTCCTCGCAGGCTTCCTTCATGGCCTTGTACTTCGGATCGCTCCTGTCCTTCGGCACTACGCCTATATGCGTCGTTACGACCTTCGTCCCGAGTTCCACGGCGAGGTCCATTATCTTCTTCGATTTCGGAATCTTCCACCTGTTGTCATCGGCCCTTTCGAAGCCGTGGCCGCCGAGGTCGCCGCACAGGGCCGATATCTCCAGCCCCTGGTCCTCGACGAACTTGCGGAACTCCCTCCGCCTCGCCCCGACCAGGTTGTCCGGGTCCATCTCGCCTCGAACGGCGTATATCTGAACCCCCTCAGCGCCGATCTCCTTCGCCTTTCTTATGGCGTCCCTGACCGGCAACCTGAACGAATCGGCCATCACGCCTATCTTGAAGTCTGCCATGCGCGGTTCCCCCTTTCTCCGGCGACTCCGGCCTGCGCCCGGCCAATCCGTCCCTCCGAGGTACGGACGGGCTGCGGCGGTTGGGCTTGCGCGCCCCCGCGCATCCGCGGGATGCATGGCCGTAGCTGCAAAGGCGGATACGGGCTTAAGAGGCGCTTCAAGAGGAGGACTGACCCGTCGCCGCCTCGCCATCCGTGCCTCCGCGGATACCCCCTGACACCTCGCAAATCGCCTGGCTGGTATTCGCATTTGCGACCATGCACCCGCATCCGCGCGGCGGGAGCTATTCTCCTTGACTTTCTCTACCACGCTCCTAACTTCGATCAAGCAAAGGCCGGGGGCGGACGCCGGCGGCGCGCGTTCCGGCCGCGGGATTCCGCCCCTCGCGGGGAGGGGGGACTGTCGGCCAGACGATAGAGCCGGGCCGCCCGATTGTCCCGCCAACCCGCGTGGAGGGGGGATGCCCCCGGGAAGGGCAGGGCGTGTGTTCCGATCGCGCCCCCCGCGTCCGGCGGACGGCCGCTGCGGTGCTGGCAGGCGCCTTGCGCCCGGTCGTACGGGAAGCATCCGGCATCGCGTAACGGAATGCGGCTGCCATGCGTCCGCCCCCGCTTCGAACGGAGTCGCGCGGATATGTTTGAAAAGAAAACCAGGTCCTCCGCGTCCTACTCGCACCACGAAATCAACGAGCTCGCCCTCAGGATGCATCTGGCCGCTTCGACGGGGGACCTTCTGAAGTTCGCCTCGGATGCGATGAGAGATGCGGCGAAGGCGGAATACTCGATCCTGTATCAGATGGAGCGGCGCCAGAAGGTGCGCACGCTGTTCTTCGACAGGGGCGCGGACCGGGTGCGGTTCCCGGCCGGGAAGGGCATAGCCGGCACGGTCGCGAACGAAAACGGGTACTACATCTGCAACGACCCCCGCCGCGACAGGCTCTACGTGGCCGAGATAGACGGGATACCGGGCGAGGACGTCCTGAACCTGCTGACTCTGTGCGTGAACGCGGGCGAAGAGGTCCTGGGCGTCGTGTCCCTCATCAACAGGAAGGACGGCGGAGGTTTCGGCGACGAGGACGCCTACTACATCGGCATACTGGCCTCGCACGCGGGGGCGGCGTGGAAGCGCCTGCGCGAGAACGAGACGGCCTGGAACCTGACGCGGAACATAGCCGAGGCTGTGGCGAACGCCGTGGACGCCAAGCACATAACGACGGTCGGGCACACCGAGCGCGTCAGGACGCTGGCGCTGGCTATAGGAAGGGCGATGAGCCTTACGGCCGACGAGATGAGGACGCTCGAATTCGCGGCCCTGCTCCACGACATCGGCCGCCTCGAAATGGCCCCGGCGGCGCCGGGCGGCGAGGACGGCGAGTCGCCGGAGGATGCCTACGCCGTCGAGCGGACCAGGGACCACGTATACTTCACGGAGGCCGTCCTGCGGAACATCCGCTTCCCGGAGGAGCTCAAGGACGTGCGGGAAACGGCGATATCCCACCACGAGCTGCTCGACGGGAGCGGCTTCCCGAGGGGGAAGACGGCCGAGCAGATGAGCCTGCCGGCGCGCATACTGGCCGTCGCCAACACGTTCGACTGCCTGACTTCCGGCCGGCTGGGGAGCGGCCGGATGACCGAGGAGGAGGCTGCGCGGCACCTTCAGGACCATGCCGGCGTCCTCTACGACGCCGCCGTGGTGCGCGCCATGCTGGATGGCAATCTGCACAAGTTCGAGAAGAGGCGGTTCCCGCGGTACGAGTACGAAACGCCCATGGAGGTGACGCCGCTGTCCGGAGAGGGCGGGGGAAAGGAGGAAACGCCCTTTGAAACGAAGGCGCTCGACGTCTCCGAAGGCGGCCTGCTCTTCTTCTCCGAAAGGAAGCTGTCTCCCTACTCGCTGGTCAAACTCAAGATACACCTCCCCAATGAGACGATCCGGGCCATCGCCAAGATAGCGCGGGTCATCCCCGACGAAAAGGGAACGGGGTACCGCGTGGGCGCCTATTTCATGTGGTACGGATGAGATGCCCAGGCTCATAGTATCCGAACCCGGGTTCGACGCCCGCGAGTTCGAGGTCGAGGGCGTCGTGACTATCGGGCGCTCGTCGGACAATACCGTCGTCCTCCGGGACGAACGGGCGTCCCGCCACCACGCGCGGATAATGGCCTCCGGCGACCAGTACATAATCGAGGACCTCAAATCGTCCAACGGAACCACTGTGAACGGCCTGCGCGTGCAGCGCAAGGCCCTGCGGCACGGCGACGAAGTCGCCATCGGCAAGGTCCGCATGCTCTTCCGGGACGAAAAGGCCGGCGATCTGATCGGCTCCGTCCTCGGCGGCTACAGGATACTGTCCAAGATCGGCCATGGCGGGATGGGCGCCGTCTACAGGGCGCATCAGATATCCATGGACCGCATCGTAGCGCTGAAGGTCCTGAAGAAGGAGCTGACGCAGAACCGCGAATTCGTCCGCGGATTCCTCCAGGAGGCCCGCGTGGCGGGGCATCTCAACCACCCCGCGATCATACAGGTCCACGACTTCGGGGAGGACAAGGGCACTTACTACTTCTCCATGGAATTCGTCGAGGGGGAGACGGTGCAGGCCATCCTCGATCGCGAGGGCAAGCTGCCCGTCGAAAAGGCCTTGGAGATAGCCATAAGCGTCGTCGAGGCCCTGTGCCATGCCCGCATGCACCAGGTCGTCCACCAGGACATCAAGCCCCAGAACATCATGGTTGACCGCGCGGGCAACGTGAAACTGGCCGACCTCGGCCTGGCGGTCGTCGGCGGCAGGCAGCGGCCGGAGCAGAAGGCGGGGCCTGCCGTCATCATGGGCACGCCGCATTACATGGCGCCCGAACAGGGAAAACGGGAGAAGATAGATTCCCGCACCGACATATACTCCCTCGGATGCACGCTCTTCCACATGGTCACCGGCCGCGTACCCTTCGACGGCCCCAACAGCCTGGCCGTCATCACCAAGCATATAACGCATGAACGCCCCAACCCCAGGCAGTACGACATAACGCTCCCGGAATCGCTCTGCAACCTGATCCGCTGGATGATGGCCATAGATCCGAAGGACCGCCCGCAGACGCCGGAAGTCGTCCTCGACGCCCTGAAGAAAATCAGGGCGGAGCTGGAACAGCGCGAGAAGGCCAGGGCCGCCTCTCATCCCTCCTCCGGCATGGTCAGGCGCCGGGCGCCGATCCCTCCCAGGCCCAGGACGGCCGGACAGACCCCCGTCGCGGCGGGCGGCGGCCTGCTGGTACTCGGGACCGCCTTCTTCGTCCTGCTGGCGATCGTGGTGGTCGGCGTGATGATGCTGATGCGCGATCCGGGAGCGCGGGACGGGCGCGGCCGCGGGGGCGGCGAACGGAACGACGGGGTCCCGCCGGCGAAAAAGACGCCGGCGCCGGACGACCGGAAAAACCCTGACGGGAAGACCGCGCCGCCGGTAAAAGGCGAAACCGGAACTGCGCAGGAAAGGCCTGAAACGCCGCGGCCCGGCCCTGCCGCAGCGCCGGAGGCCGACCCGGCGAAGGCGGCGGCCGGGGAAGCCGCAGCGCGCGCCCTCGAAGCCGCGCTCGACGCCCACCGCCGCGCCATCGCCTCGGGCGACTTCCTCCGCGCCAGATCGCTCCTCCGCCGTTTCGTCGAAGCCCACGGCGGTACGGCGAAGGCCGCCCGGGCCGCCGACGCCCTCAGGGAACTCGACGATGCCGTCGAAACCGCCTTGAGGCGCATCGCCGAACAGGCCGAGAAACACATCGCCGCCAGGAACTATCCCGCCGCCGCGGTCGAATGCGGCAAACTGCTCAGTTACGACCCCCACGGCGGGTGGGGGAAGCGCGCCAGGGAGCTGCTGGATGCGTGCGACGCCGGGGCCGAGCCGGTCTTTCGAAAGCTCTCCGCCGACGCCGACGAGGCGTTGAAAAAGGGAAACCTCCAGGACGCCATAGACATTATGGACTCCTGCCTGGAC
>JAOACM010000110.1 GCA_026417845.1 Planctomycetota bacterium
ATCCCGGACCATCCGCGCGGCAGTAGGAGTTCGCGTGGTACGCGTTCACCTCTATCGCCACGAGATTTCTCCCGGGGCGCAGCAGCCTCCCGACGTCCCATTCGTCCACCCGCTCGAACCCGTGGGGGCCGCGCGCCGGACCGCGGCCGGCGAACTCTCCGTTCACCCACGCCCGGTAGAACGACCGCGCCGCTACGCGGAGCACGGCCCCGGTCGCGTCCCCCGCCAGCCGGAAGACGGCCCGGAATCCGGCCGACGCGTTCATCTGACCCGCGGCCCCGGCCGGCCATATCGGCCGCGCCGACTGAAAAAAAGCCCCGGCGCGGCGCCCTGACGCATCGCGATTCATATGCAGTCCCCCCGTTTTTTCCTCCTGAACGTCGGGACGAGGCGCCTGCCCGGCTGCTCTAGCACGGACTTTCGTTCTTTTGAAGGTCACGGCGCCCCCGATACCGGACAGAATTGTATGTCCGCACCCGCAAAGTGCCCCCCCGCCGGGTTGTGAACATCCGTCCCACGTCTCCCATGCTCCGGTGACCATGGTGTCTTCGGACGCGGGTTTCCCCGGACCTGGCCGGTTGCGTTGTCCCTCTGCGGGAGGGAGATTTGCGCGGTGATCGGGGCTTTCCCCCGGCCAGCCAGAGGAAACCCGCACCCGCCGGATAGCATTTCTCGCGATTTTTACCTCAAGCGTCTTCCGGAGAGCGCAGGAGGCAAGCCGGTGCGTACCTTCCCCATAAACATCCGTCGCATTCACTATGAAAACCGCCCCGTGGGCCGGCAGCGCAACCGGCTCTCCCCGGGCCGGCCGCGCCAGGGTTCCGCATTCGCGCTCCGCGGTTGCCGGATGGCGCGTTTTTCGCTTTACGACAGGGGGTTTCCAAGCATCATCAGCATGACGCTCCGGATCGGGCGGGATATCCTATCCGCCGGCTGGCCTCCGGCAATCCGGGGCGGAAATCGCCTCCGCGATACCCGGAGATATCCGGGGGGCAACCGTCCGGCGGGCAGACGGCCCGGGCGTGGAGGCTCCACTCTGTCCGCAGCGGGAATCGAAGCCTCGCGGCGGGCGGATGCCGCGGCGCTCATCTCCCGCGCCTCCGGGGGAAGAAGGGCGGGACGGAGAGCGGAGAGACGGTCCGGCTGGAAGAAGGCCGGTGTTGCACCAATCGGGCTTGAAGGGGTCTGGAGGCGGTCCGGTGCCAAGGGACAGGGACGATCATCCGAAGCGGGCGATCTCTCCGAAGGCGAGAGACGAGGACGCCGTCGAGGAATCGCTGCGCCCGCGGGGGTTCAACGAATTCACGGGACAGGACGATGTCAAGGAGCGGCTCCAGATATGCGTGGCGGCGGCCAGAAAGCGCGGCGAGCCGTGCGACCACGTCCTGCTCTCCGGCCCGCCGGGACTCGGGAAGACCACGCTGGCCAGGATCATAGCTAACGAGCTTGGCGCCCAGTTCCACTCGACCTCCGCCCCGGCCATCGAGCGTCCTGGCGACCTGCTGGGCCACCTGACATCGCTCGGCGAGGGCGATATCCTGTTCATAGACGAAATACACAGGCTCCGGCCGGTGGTCGAGGAATATCTCTACCCGGCGATGGAGGATTTCTTCATTGACATAGCGGTGGACTCCGGCCCCGGTTCGCGCACGGTGAAGTTCAACCTGAAGCGGTTCACGCTGATAGGCGCAACTACGCGCGACGGCCTGCTTTCGCGCCCCTTCCAGGACAGGTTCGGGATACAACAGAAGCTGACGTTCTATACGCCGGAGCAGCTGGCGCGGATAGTCGAGAGGTCCGCGCGGATACTGGGGACGCGGATCGACCCGGCGGCGGCGGAGGTGATCGCCCGCCGTTCGCGCCGCACCCCGCGCATCGCCAACCGGCTGCTCCGCCGGGTGCGCGACTGGGCCATTGTGCGCGGCGACGGCAGTATATCGAAGGAGATCGCCGAACACGCCCTCGACCGCGAGGGCGTGGACGCCCGCGGCCTCGATGAAATGGACCGCAATATCCTGGGGGCTCTGGCCAGACATGGCGGTGGCCCGGTGGGCCTCAAGACGCTCGCGGTAATGGTCGGCGAGGAGGAGGATACGGTCGAGGAGGTATACGAGCCGTTCCTCATCCAGGAAGGCTACATCCTGAAGACGCCGAAGGGAAGGGTGCTCAGCGACGCCGGATGGAAACATCTCGGTCTTACGCCCGGCAGGCAGCGATCGGCTTCTGACGGCCCCACGCTGTTCGACAGGTAGCCGGGCGGCACGGTCCGCGTCGGCCCCGGAGACCGGTTGCGGGAAGCTTATCCGGAGGCTGGGACCGCCGCGCTGCGGGCATCCCCGCCGGCGTTCGCGACCGCCGCCAGCCGGCGATCGCACCATGTATCGCGCGCCAATGACGGCAAGGCGCGATCGAGTCCTCGTCGAAAAGCGAGGAATCCCGAGCGCCGGACGCAATCGGTCGCCGCCGCGTCATTTTTTCAGCCCGGAAACCCATTCGGAAAAGGATTTTTCGACGGCGGCGAGATCCTTCTCCCCCAGCGCTTCGAGCAGGAATTTCTCGCCGCTGGGATCCTCCGCGAAGCGGTCCCTGAAGGCGGCGTAAAATCGGGCCAGGACGCCCTTCTCCTGAAGGAACATGCAAAGGTACCGTGCTTCGGCGTAATTCAGCCCGACGCGCGCGCCGTAGAACTCCCCGGCCGAAGAGTGGACGAGTTTTTTGAGTGCCGGGGCGGAGCCGGCCGCGACCGCTTTCTGAAGAGCCGGCAGCCTCCAGTTGACCAGGCCGCGCAAACCGGATTCGCCGTCGTAGCGGCACTGTTCGTAGAGGGAACCGAGACCCTCATTGAACCAGGCCGGTATGTCCGGGAAATCCGATCCGGCCAGCGCGTGAGTCAGTTCGTGGGCCAGCGTCCCTCCGCCGGTTGAGATGTTCATCACGAGGGCGCGATTGGCCGAGCTGTAATATCCGAACGGCGTGGTCGGTTCCCTGCCGAAAAGCTCCTTCGACTTGCGCTTGTAGCTGTCGGCGCCGGCAAACAGGAAGACGCGCAGCGGTTCGTCCGGCTTGCGCCGGCACCCGTACATGGTCCAGAACCGGCGGCAGAATCCCAGCAGTGTGCTGTCGCGCACGGGCTCGTATTTTTCGCGGGGCTGGTTGGATATCAGGACGAAGCAGGGTTCGAGGGCTTCGACGATATACCCGTCGCCCATGCGCGCCTTCCACTCTTCGGCTTCTTTCCGGAGCCGCTCCGCCAGCGGGGGCCGGGCATCCGTCCCGGCCTTTCCGTCTGTTCCCGCTTCAACCTTCGTACCGGCTCCCGTCCCCGCTCCCGCCTTCGCTTCCGCTTCCGCCTTCCCCCCGTCAGCCGCTTCGCCTTCGGCGCCGCCAGCCCTGAACGTCAGCCACAGGGCTGCCGCAGTGGCGAACGCAGCCAAGATGGCGAAGGCCCGGGTCATTCGATCCGGTGCTTCGTCACCGCGCGGCGCACCGGACCTTGACGGGCGCGCCGGGGCCAGCCGTTTCCCGCTCCAGGCGATTTCTTCCATAACTTCCTCCCCGGCCCATCGCGGCGGGCACCGGCCTAGCCGGCGGCCAGCATATGCGCCGCGGGACGCCCCCTTCCCACGGCAATTTTTTTGACGGTCTCCCGCCTCCCGTTGTCCCCGCAAAAGCACCTCTTTGGCCGGGGGCGTGAAGCCGCACGCAGACTTTCCCCCGGGCTCGAGGAGGTAGAAGGTCGGCTCCGCCCTGCCCGCCGGAAACGTTCCGCCCCGCAGATTACGGGCACACATTATTCTCGCCCGCCCCAGAGAATGCTGCAAGTTCAGCCTGGCGGGAGGAGAGCCGGAGGAGAAACTGAGCGTGCGTAGACTTATTGCGGCGCCCCCCGCCGCGGCGTCTGGCAGCGCCCGGGTTCCACGTCGGGCGCGTAGGTCGTCCCTTCCCGCCGCCGGCCGACCGGCCTGCCGGCAGGACAGCGGGATGGAATCCGGACGCTGCCATTGCGGTGCAGGCTTCCAGCCTGCCTTCCGCAGAACCGCGCAGGCGGGACGACCGCACCACAAGCCGGATAACCGCCGCAATCCGACTGCGCACCCCGGAGGCGGAGCGTAACGTGCCGGCCGACCGGTCATCGTTGCGCGGCGGAACGGGACGATTCCGTTGAACTTTGCGGAGGGCGGGCTAAAGTCCCGGCGGGAGCATGGGATGCTTCCGGCAGGCGGATACGGCCTTGTCGCATGAACGGCGCGATGTTTTTGCCGCCGGGATGATGCGCAGTGACGGGTTGCGGCGGCGCTTCGCAATTCGTCCCATTCCCCTGCGGAAAGTCGCGCCGGGGTATGCGGCGGGGGCCGGCATGGAGGAGCGACGATGGAGCCGAAGAAGTACGTTGTTGCGGGGACGGGAGGGCGCGGGGTCGGGATGTTCGTCAAGCCGCTGGCGCGCGATTTTCCGGGCACGGCGAAGCTGGTCGGACTGTTCGACATAAACCCCTCGCGCCTGAAGGCGGCCTGCGAGCTTGCCGGCGTAAACGTGCCGACGTACACCGACTTCGACAGGATGCTGGCCGAGACGAAGCCCGACGCTGTCATAGTGACGACCAGGGATGCGACGCACGCCGAATACGTCGTGCGGGCGATACGCGCCGGCTGCCGCGTCATATGCGAGAAGGCCCTGTGCACGACGGCAGCCCAGTGCCGCGAGATACTGAAGGCGCACAAGGGCGAAAAGGTGCCCAGCCTTGTTACGCACAACATGCGGTACGGCGCCATGATCTCGCAGGCAAAGAAGCTGCTCTCCGAAGGTGCGATCGGAAATATCCTCTCGATGGAATTCCGCGAGAACCTGGATCGCAATCACGGCGCGGATTACTTCCGACGCTGGCACCGCCGCAAGGAAAATTCCGGCGGGCTGCTCATACACAAGGCTTCCCATCACTTCGACGCTCTGAATTATCTCTGCGGCGCTAAGCCGAAGGCGCTGATCGCGACCGGAGCACTCCAGGTCTACGGGAAGAACGGGCCTTTCCGGAGCAAACGCTGCATGGGGTGCCCGCACGCTAGAGAATGCGAGTTCTACGTGGACATGTTCGTCAACGAAAAGACCAGGAAGCTGTATCTGGAATGCGAGAAGGACGACGGCTACATGCGGGACGGCTGCGTATTCGATCCCGAGATAGACATAGAGGATCAGGCTCATGTGCTTTACACCTATGACAACGGGATTCGGGTTACCTACTGCCTGACGGCGTATGCTTCTTATGAAGGCTACTACCTGGCCGTAGAGGGGACGGAGGGCAGGCTGGAGATCAACGAGGTGCACGCCACACCTCCACGCGAGGCGGCGGGCGCCACGCATGGGGAAGAGGTCGCGCTCAAGAGCGAGATGTTGCTGTTCACGCGGAAACACGGCGTCAGGAAGATAGAGGTTCCCAGGATGACCGGAAGCCACGGAGGGGCCGACGAGGCGCTCAGGCGGGAATTCTTCGAGCGGGACTGGAGTCTTCCGCCTACGCCTCAGATGGCTTCGATCGAGGAGGCCGTTCAGGCGGTGCTGATAGGCGTGGCGGCCAACGAAAGCATCGCGAAGGGCGGAAAGGCAATCAGGGACGTACAGGCCCTGCTGAAGGCGCGGTAGCGGGCCGGCCCCCGGCTTTCGCGGAAAGGCCCTGCGGCGCTGCGCCATCCTGCGCCGCACGGCGTCGTCGCAGGGCATCGGCGGTCCGGAAGGAATCGGACCGGGCGCTGAAACCATGGCGAAAATACTGGTGGTGGACGACGAGCATGCCATCTGCTGGGCTTTCTCGCGGGCCCTGTCGCGGGACGGGCACATCGTATCCGCGGCGAGCTCGGCCGAGGAGGGGCTGCAGAAGGCGCGTGCCGAATCGCCGGAGCTGGTCTTCCTCGACGTCAGGCTGCCGGGAATGTCGGGGCTGGAGGCGCTCCCGAAGTTCCGCGAGGCGATCCCCGGCGTCCCGATAGTCGTCCTGACGGCCCATGGGACGATGGAGACGGCGATAGAAGCGGTCAGGCGCGGGGCCTACGAATATCTGCTGAAGCCCATCGAGCTGGAGGCGCTGCGCGCGGTCGTATCGCGCGCCCTTTCGCGGCCGGACGCATCGCCGGAGATCGCATCGCTGAGGCGCGAATTCCAGGGCAGGATGCTAGTAGACGCCATGGTCGGGGCCTCGCCCGCGATGCAGGAGGTCTACAAGAAGATAGGTGCGGTCGCCCCGTCCGATTCGTCGGTGCTGATCTCCGGCGAGTCGGGCGTCGGCAAGGAGCTGGTCGCCAAGGCCATCCACCTGTATTCCCCGCGCGCGGACGGACCGTTCCTGGCCGTCAACTGTGCCAGTCTGCCGGAGACCCTGCTCGAGAGCGAACTGTACGGGCACGTAAAGGGCGCCTTCACCGGGGCGGTGCGCGACAAGGCCGGGAAGGCCGAGGCGGCCGACGGCGGAACGCTGTTCCTGGACGAAATCGGCGATATGCCCCCCTCGATGCAGGCGAAACTGCTTCGCTTCCTGGAAGAAAAGAAGGTCACGAAGGTCGGCGCCACCGAGTCCGTGGTCGTTGACGTCCGCATACTGGCGGCCACGAACCAGGACCTCCTCGGAAAAATGCGCGACGGTCTGTTCCGCGAGGATCTTTACTACCGCCTGAACGTTGTTTCCATCGAGGTGCCCCCGCTGCGGGAGCGGAAGGAGGATATCCCGCTGCTGGTTGCCGCGTTTCTCTCCCGCGCCGGCAGCCGCTCCGGGACGGAAGCTGCCGGGAAAGGCGGAACGGGCGCGGGAACCGGGAGAAGCGTAGCTGGCGGCGCGGGGGAGATCGGCATCGGCGAGGCGGCAATGAAGGTCCTGATGGAATACGACTGGCCCGGCAACGTCAGGGAGCTCAGGAACGCCGTGGAACACGCCGCCGTACTCGCCAGGGGCCGGACCATACTTCCCGAGCATCTGCCGCCTCATATTCTGGCCTCGATGCGCGGTGGTGCGCCCCGGCCGGGAGTATCATTCGAAGATGCCGTCCTCGAACGGACCGCGCGGGCCATCCGGGAGGCGGAGGCGGCCGGCGAGGGACGGATCTACGGGGAGATGCTGGCCGAGTTTGAACGGGCCATGATAGGCAGGGTGCTGCGCGAGGTCGGCGGCAACCAGGTAAGAGCCTCGCGCCTGCTCGGAATGCACAGGACCACACTCAGGAAAAAGATCGAGGAATATGGCCTGTGATCATCGCCCTCCTTCGCCCGTCGCATCCGTCGCATCATCCTCCCGGATGCCCGCGCGAACGCGTCTTTTCCTCCCCCTGCCGCATTCGTATACGAACGCCTCGGTCGTCGCTTGCCGCCTGCCACGTCCGCCCGTCCGCGGGAAACGCCATTGATTCTGGACCCCGGCGACATATAATCACCCCCGCGTAATGTCGCGCGGTCGGGAGCGCGAACGGCAACGGCGGCCTGGTCGGGCGGACCGGGCCGGGAGTGAGTTTTCGACGGCGGAAAACCGATATGGCTCACAAGCAGGGACAGGGTTCTACCAGGAATGGCCGCGACAGCCGGCCGAAGTTTCGCGGGATCAAGCTGTACGGCGGCGAGCGGGTGCGCGCGGGCAACATACTTGTCCGCCAGTGCGGGAGCCGGTTTAAACCGGGCAGGAATGTCGGGATGGGCAGGGATTACACTCTGTTCGCCCTGGCCGATGGGACAGTCCGCTACGACAAGGCGCGCCGCCGGGTGGAGATAATACCTGATGCGGCCAAACCGGAGCCGGCCGGGGTCGGGTCCGGCGGACCGGCCGCCAACGGCTGACGGCATCGCCCCCGGATCGGGGGGCCCCGGGAGTCTGGCGGCGTGTCTGATTCTGGCGGCCGCGGCGTCCGTGCCGGTCATACTACCGTTCGTTATCTCTCCCTCTCCCGAAGGCATCGGCACTCACAGGCAGCTCGGTCTCGGTCCCTGCGCGGTCTTCGCGACATGCCATGCTCCCTGCCCGTTCTGCGGGATGACTACCAGCTTCTGCCTCATGGCGCGCGGCCGCATCGCCGGGGCGTTCGCGGCGAATCCCTCCGGACCTCTCCTGTACGTTCTATGCTGGCTGGCCCCTCCGTTTCTGATCTACTGGGCCTGCACCAGGCGTTCGCTGGCAGGCCTGTTCCGGGACTGGCCGCTCGAACGGCCGGCCGTCTGGCTGCTGGTGGCCGTACTCGCCGGCTGGGCGGCGAAACTGTGCGTGATCTGACCTCGCGGCTCGGGGGAGCGGATGACCACGGAACGCTGGCAATGCGGATGCGGACAGGCAAACGGCCCTTCAATGGCGAGGTGCGTGCGGTGCGGCTCGCCGCGCGAGGCCCAGCCGGGCGTCGGGCGAAAAGTGTCCGTATACTTGGAGCGCTCAGGGAGCGGATCCCCGACTGCGTTTACCTGCCCGGTATCGCCATGTAAGCCCAGGGGCCTCCGATTCGGGGAAGGGCGCGAGTAGACAGGCATGCTCGACCCCGGATGTGTTCTTTCCCTTCAGGCTGTGGGTTTTCCCAACATCGCCGGAGTCTTATCCAACAAGGTGTGCCCTACCCATATTTCGCCGCATAAGACCAAGCAGCAAAACAGGTTGTGTTGAGCGGCAGATTTCGAGAGCATATGGCACCTCGATTGCAAGATAACTCTGAGACTCGGAGCAGGATAAGAAGGTGGGTGGCCTCTTTTTGAGAGGAGGGCAGACAGATGAAAAGGCCGAAGCTGCTGGTACTGGGATTGTTGCTTGCCGTAGCCATGCCCGCGGCACGCGGGGAGGAGGCGGAACCGGGGAAGGGCCCCAAAGACGTCCCCCCGGGTCTCGACGTTCCGCCCGGTCTGGAGAAGAAGCGCGAGATGCTCGCCGAAAAGATGGCGCGGTTCCGGGAGAGACTCGGGGAGTTCTTCGAGAAACACCCGCGCATGAGCGATCCCGATGCCCGGTCCAGGTTCGTCGAGAAACTGAAGGAACGCCGGGCGCGGCTCCGCGAGGCGATACTCGAACGCTTCGACGCGAACGGAGACGGACGGCTGACGAGGGAGGAGATCGCCCTCTTGAAGGAACATATTTTCCAGTGGGCCGACAAGGACGACAACGGGCTTCTGACGCCCGGAGAGAGGGCCGCGTTGCGGGACAGGCTGGAGAACATCGCGGACCGCAGGGAGAACGTGCGCGACCGGCTGGAGGATATCCGCGACAGGCGCGAGGACGTGCGCGACAGGAAGGAAGATGTCCGCGACAAGCGGGAAGACGTCCGCGACCGTAAGGAAGACGTAAGGGACAGGCGGGAGGATATCCGGGATCGCAGGCACGACGGCGGCCCGATAGATGAGCTGGAGGACATCCTGGATCGCCTCGAGGATATCCGCGATCGCCGGGAGAACATCCGGGACAGGGGTGAAGACGTTCGTGACCGGCGGGAGGATGCCCGCGACGGACGCGAGGACGTAAGAGATCGCCGCGAAGACGTCCGGGATCGGAGAGAGAACGTCCGCGACAGGCGGAACCGGCCTGCGGCGGGCGGACGCAACGCGAGGTAGCCCGGTGCAGCAGGGACGTTCGATCGAACGGCGGGGCCCGATGCGGACGCATCGGGTCCCGCTGTTGTCCCGGAGCGGAGATCGGAGGCCAGAGTCGCGGATGCATCGCGCCGCCCGGCGTGCATGATCAAGCCTTTTGTGTATGAGGTGAGGAAACGCCACATCTTCTGTCCGCCCGGCGAGGGGAACTGGACCAGTCCGGGGGATCTGCGCAAAAGCGGATCCGCTGTACGAGCCTGCCCCGGGACATCCGAATGGGCCGGGCGGGACGCTGCGGAGGCTTCTGGCCACCGCAGGAGTTCTGGACCGGCTCTTTGTAGCGCAGGCATCCTGCCCGCCCCTTGTGACGCGGGTCCTGCCTGCTTCCGGAGCCGCGGGCGTCCCGCCGCCCGTCCGTGAGTGCATGGCCGAAAATGTCGGGATCGCCGGCATCCTTGCCGGCATTTCTCTTCCCTTCGAGCCGGTTCGCTGTTGGTCCGCAGAGGCGGCTGCCAGAGAGGACGCAATGTACGGTCGCGGAGAGCGCGCGCCTGTCCTCCGGCGCTCTCTGAAAGTCGCTTGGGGTAAAAATCGCGGAAAACGCTAACCGGCGGGAGCGTGTTCTAACTGAAGGACTGGAGTAAAAACCCCTCGCCATCAGCGCAAATCTCCCTCCCGCCCGGGGGCATCGCAATCGGCTCGTCAGCCGCAGGCAGCGGTGGAATTCGCGGGGACGTCTTATATCATGGGTGGGGCGGGGGTTCCGGTGGGGAGGAGGTATGCCTCAGGATCAGGGGTTGCCAAGTCGTAACAGCGCCATTCCGGGCGGGGCCAGGCCGGCTGGGAGCGG
>JAOACM010000111.1 GCA_026417845.1 Planctomycetota bacterium
CGGTACGTCCGCCACCTCCGCGACCGCCCCCGACAGCAGGATGCCCTGCCCCTGAAGCAACGGTCTCCGATGCAGCCCTTCCCGCCATGCCGGAAACGGCCCCGCCCAGCAGGAAAAGCAGAAACGCGTTGGCCGGCTCCATCGCCGGGGAATCGCCCAGCGAATGCATCAGAACGGCGAGTATCCCCCAGAGCATGCCGACGGGCAGCCAGCCTCCCCCCTTGCCGGCCGCCGGAAGTGCCGCGCGCAGCCACAGGACTATTCCCGTGGCGGCGAGCGCCGAACCGGCCAGCCCCAGCTCAGCCGGCACGCTCAGCCAGTCGCTGTGGGCGTAGTTCCAGTACCCCCGCAGCCCGGGAGGCTGGTAGTACGGGAACAGGCTCTCGAACGCCCCCGCACCACAACCGAGCATCGGATGATCAAGGATCATCGTCAGCGTGGCGGCCCAGCATGAGCGCCGTCGCTCCAGATCGTCCCCCCCGGTCGCCGCGAGCCTTCCTGTCGCGTCCTCAACTCCGTAGGCGAGCGTAAAGGCCATCGCCGCCACGGAAGCGAAGGCCAGCCACGGCCAGGCCCTGCGGAGAGAGGCGCGGGCGCCGCCGGCCGCCCACATGGCAGCCGAGCCGCCGGAGAGGAAACTGATGACCCCCAGGCGCGACCGCGTCAGCAGGAGCGTGAGGGCCGCGAAGGCAACGGCAAAGGCCAGGATCGCATCGCGCCATCCGGCGTCCCTGCCGCCCCCCTGCGGAATCCCTTTCGTGCTGGCGATCCCGTTCCTGCCGGCAGCATGCGCCGGGTATCCGTCCCCGGCATCGGGCGAAGAACGGCCGGCGGCGGACCGGCCTTCAAGCAGAAGGGCGATGCCGAGCGGGAGCGCCATTTCAAGCAGGCCGCAAAACCGGTTAGCATTCGTGTAGACGCCGCTCAGACGGTCCCAGTCGTATACGGGTACGCCGAACAACTTTGTGGCTGGACGGAACAGGAGCACGTACAGTCCGTAGGCGCCCAGCACGGAGGCCGTGCCAAATACGCACGCCGCGAGAACCCTGGCATTTTTCCGCGCCGAAAAGAGGCCGACGCCGATCAGAAACGCCGCGATGCAGGCCGAAAATTTAAGGATCGCGTCCCGCGTCTCTTTTACGGATGCCGTCAGAGGCCGGCTCCCGCCGGGCCCGGAGGTCTCCCAGAAATTCCATGCAATCGGGCTGGCGATCTGCGCCAGCCGGCCGCCGACGGGTATCGTCTGCACCACGTGGATCGCCAGGATGCCGAGAAGGACGGCGATGACGGCCCGCCCCTGAAGCTCTTCGCCCGCCAAGGCCTTGCGCATGCACAGGCAGAAAGCGAGCAGCAGCGAGGCCATCACGAGGACCGGCCAGCCCCATCCGAACTGGCATCCTGCCGCCGCCGGGGCCAGGCAGGCGACCGTAACGGCAGCCGGGACGAGGATTTTCGCCTCGACTTCGACGCGGTCCATGCGGACGAATCCCGAAACCCCCGCCCCGGTCCGTCAGGAGGCGGCCGCCGCAACGGCGGATACGCCGTGCCTGCGCTGCGGGGTCGCCGGCGCAGCCGGAAGGCCACCGGGCCCGCGCGTCCGGCGCCGGCCCGGCGGATGGAATCCCGGGCGCAACCGACGGCGCTGCGGAACATCCGGGGGCTGCGGCCAACAGCGCGCCCCTCATCTGGTTTAGAGCCTACCCGAAAACCTGTTGTCGCGCAGCTTATTGCTCCTGCGCCCGTAATTGTTTACCGTGTTCGGGTGGCGGCTGCCATTTGTAGTGGCCCGCCCGAACGGGGCAGCAACGGCGCCACTTCAAATAAGACCGCTATGCCGCTGCGCCCCAATATATGGGCATGGGAAAAATACCTGCGCCCTCGACTTCGCGACGGGAAGCTTTTGGACAGTCTCTTGGAGCCTGTCCGAAAACCTCCGGCACGTAGCTTATGCGCTCAGCGTTCCCTCATCGCCCGGCGGGGAGTTTCTGGATAGGTTCTTATCCGCCGCCAAGCAGTCTGGCCGCCTCCTGGCAATCCTTATCGCCACGGCCGGAGAGGTTGACGATGACGACCGAGCCGCGGCGCAACCTGGGCGCGAGTTTTCTGAGGAAGGCGACAGCGTGCGCCGATTCCAGCGCCGGTATTATGCCCTCCATCCGCGACAGATACACGAACGCATCCAGCGCCTCCCGGTCGGTCACCGATACATACTCCGCCCGCCCCGAATCCTTCAGGAAGGCGTGCTCGGGGCCGACGCCGGGATAGTCCAGCCCCGCCGATACCGAATGGACCTGGGCGGTCTGGCCGTCATCGTCCTGGAGGACGTATGTCTTCATTCCGTGGAGCACGCCGACCTTTCCGCGGGCTAGCGTAGCTGCGTGGCGCCCTGTATTCAGTCCCTCCCCCGCCGCCTCGACGCCTATCAGCCGCACGCGCGCGTCCTTCAGAAACGGGTGGAAGATACCCATCGCGTTCGACCCGCCTCCGACACAGGCGATTATGACGTCCGGCAGCCTGCCCTCGGCCGCGATTATCTGCCGCCGCGCCTCGCGCCCGATCACGGACTGAAAATCGCGCACCATGCGCGGGTAAGGGTCCGGACCGACGGTGGAGCCTATGACATAATGTGTATCGCGCACCGAGGCCATCCAGTCCCGGAGCGCTTCGTTGCAGGCATCCTTCAGTGTCTTCTGGCCGGAGTCCACGCGATTGACCCTCGCGCCGAGCAGCTCCATCCTGAACACGTTCAACGCCTGCCTCCGGACATCCTCGGCGCCCATGTATATTTCGCACTCCAGCCCGAAAAGGGCGGCCGCCGTCGCGGTGGCCACTCCATGCTGGCCGGCGCCGGTCTCAGCTATGACGCGCCGCTTGCCCATCCGGACGGCGAGCAGGACCTGGCCGAGGACGTTGTTCAGCTTGTGCGAGCCGGTATGGTTCAGATCTTCCCTCTTCAGGTAGACCTTGACTCCGAGGTCTTCGGTGATGCGACGGCAGAACGTCAGCGGCGTGGGCCTGCCGCCGTATTCGCGGAGTCTGTGGTCGAGTTCCCGCCAGAAGGCCCTGTCGCGGCGCGCCCTGTTGTATTCCTCGGCGAGCTGCTGAACGGCCGGCATCAGCGTCTCAGGCACGTAGCGGCCGCCAAACTGCCCGAACCAGCCGCTCTCCCCGTCCGCTGATATACCGCCGCCGGTTATGCTACTGGCACCGCGGCCCGCCGCGCACGTAATCCGCCGGCCGGATGCCCCCTCGGTGGATCCCGCCGTTTTCTCCGACCGCCGGCCGGAAGCTCTCCCGGCTCCGCGTCTCCCGATCCCCTCCGCTTCCCGACTCACTCCGCCCGTCTCCTTTTCCGCGCCGCCGGCTTCGCCCTTCTGGCCGGTCCCCGCTTCGCCCCGCCCTTCCGGGCGACGGGCAGCAGCGTCTGGGGCATCATATGCCACTGGAAACCGAGACCGGGACCTTTCAGCGTCGCCGTCGAGATTATGCCCTTCCTGACGGCGAACATGCCCGGATGTACGACCGCCTCCCGGAGCGAGCCGGTCGGGAAAAACTGCCGGCCGTTCGCCTCGACGCCCATCACCGTGTGGATCCTGGCCGCCAGCCCGGCCGACTGCAGCAGAGCTATACCGGTCAGGCTCAGGTCCTGGACGGCGTACGGCAGCCACGCCTCGGTCAGCCTCGGAACCATCAAAAGGCAGGCGCTGTGCCCCTTGCACGTCTTCAGCGCCGCCCCGCTGTATCCCTGCCTTACCGCCTCCTCGAGCGAGGCTGTATCCGTCAGCGCCTCGTCGGCAAATATCGGTTTTATCGCCGCGGCCTTCCGCAGGTCGGTCGGCCGGTTCCTGAGATCCCGCGAGGTTGGCTGCTCGATGTACAGTAGGGAATTGAATATCCCGCGATCGGCCTCCCTGACTTTCCCCAGGTATTCGACCACGTACTCCGCGTCCGGCGCCATCTCGTTGAGGTCGGCCGTAAGGTGCATGTTTGCGCCGCGAAGCTCCTCGCGCGCAATCCGCCCCACCGCCAGCGTCCGCTCCACGTCCCATGCCAGATCGTTGCCGCGCAGCTTGATCTTCAGGCAGTATACGCCATCGCGTCTTACCCAGTCTGCCAGGCAGTTCGGAAGTCCGTCGTCGGGATCGTCCGGCGAAAGCTCCATTCTGCTCAGCTTGTCCAGTCCGCCCACCAGATGGAAAACGGACAGCTTCGGAAGGAATCCGTCCCGGAGATATCTCGACGGGTATTTCCCGCTGAAGGCTGACCCGAGGTACTTGCTCAGGTCGTAGCTCATATGGTCCGGCCCCAGGCCGTCGTAGCTGCCAATGCCGTTGGCAAGCCCGAAGGCATCATGCAGGGCGGCGTCGAATGAAGCGGCGCACACCAGGGCGCTCAGGCGGGGCATCGGTTCGGCAAGCTTCATATCGGCGCTGACCCCGGCGGCCAGCCGCAGGCACTCGGGCTCGATCGTATCGGTGAACCAGTCGAGCGGATGGGCGGCCTCGCGGAGCCGTGAAAGAGCCTCGCAGATCCTGAGACACAGCAGCTTCATCGCATCCAGGCACAGGCCAGGAGGTACCGTCTGCGAAGGCCAGCTCCAGGCGTTCGACAGGGACATCATCCCGTGGCCTTCGACGCGCGACCCCCTGCGGTTCTCCACGAGCGCTCTTACCGTGGCCCCCGCCGCCTCGCGGACCACCACCCCGCCGAACTTGAGCGGCGTACGCGCCGGCACATCATGAAACTCCACCGAAAGTCTGAGTATCCGTATGTCGGAAGGCTTCATTTTTCCTCCTTCCTTCCAGGCGAAACGCGCCGGCACACAGGTCCGCATCTCCGGAACTTCCGGCGCCATCCGGTTCCGCCCTTTGCCGGAAGACTTTCTTCCCCCATCCTTGCCTGGCTACGCATCCCCGTCTATTGGCGGCCTTACCCTTAACCTTGCGGCTCCGTCCCTGTTGAAACTTTTTTATCCCGCGATCCGATACGGCGCGGGCGTAACGGCCAAGCCATTCCAGCCGCTCGACGGCCGGAAATCTTAAGACAAACCCGTCCCTCTATCCAGAACGTTCGCTGTTCAGGATACGGGAGCGAAGCGCGCGACCGCCTGTTGCCCATGCCGAACGCTGCGGGCGCACCTAGAGAAAGCGCGCGAGGACCGGATGCCGGAGCGTTCCGGCGACCGTCTTCCACGCGCGGTCGGCCCCTGGAGCGCTCATATCCGGGAGGAAGCCGAAATCGAGGTAGAGCCTGATGGCGGGCAGGCGCGGCGTCGCCGTAGTCAGGTAGCACCGCTGATGCGAAGCGGCCAGGCGTTCCATCGCGACGGTCATCATTGCCTTGCCCAGACCCATTCCCTGATATGCTGGCCGGACGGCCACCCAATGGATGCGCCCCCAGCCACGCCATGCGGGCTCCTCGCCGTACCATGCCGTTATCGAACCGGCTGCTGTCCCGCCGGGCGCCAGCAGGAAAAAGCTCCGGTCGCCAAGCGCCGGCAGATCGCCGCCAAAATTCCTGTCGAAGGTCGAACGGTCTATCTTCTGAAACCTGTCCGCCTCGCCCTGTATCTCGACCCACAGATCCTCGTCGCCCGGCCGGAACGTCCTGAACGAAAACCCCTCTGGCAGCCTGTGGCGCGGGATGTCCCGCATGTTTTCCCTTACCATTACGACTCGAAGATATTCCATTGTCCGTTTTTCCTTCCGAGTTCTCTCCCACCGCATCGGAACGCCCAGTATAATGAACTCCTGTGCCGCGTCCGGAAAAATCTCCGGTTTTGCAGGGGAACAGGAGTCCGCCCGGAAATTGCCCGCCGCCAGGTGGGGAGCGACGAACTCGATTGTCGGCGGTTCGGGCAGGCTCTAATGTCGTCGGCGCTCCGGCCGGGGCGGCGATCAGCCCCTCCTATGGCGGAGGTACGGGAGCAATCTCCAGGGGGACGGATATCGTTTTAAGAGCCTGCCCCAAGACATCCGGCGCGGAGCTTATACGCTCAGCGATGCCCCCCTGCCCGGCGGGGAAGCTGTGGACAGGCATCAGGGTCTGCCCAAAAACGTCTGCCGGGGAACGGGAAGTGCTGAATTGTACCGCTCCGGTGGGTTTCGGACAGGCACTAAAGGCGGGTATAACGCTTATGGCGAGATCGGACAATTTCGTGCCGGGTTACGTGAAGCTCCACCGTTCGGGTGAGCTGACACGCCGGGCGGACGAGGCATGGGAAAGGCTCTCGGGCTGCCGTATGTGCCCGCGGAGATGCGGCGCCGACAGGCTCGGCGGAAAGACCGGCGTCTGCAGGACCGGGGCCAAGGCGCGGGTCAGCAGCTTCGGACCGCACTTTGGCGAGGAGGACGTCCTGGTCGGCACCGGAGGATCGGGCACGATATTTTTCTCTTCCTGCAATCTGCTCTGCTGCTTCTGCCAGAACTACGAAATCAGCCATTTCCCGGGGGAGGGCCGGGAAGTCGGACCGGAGGAACTTGCCCGCATCATGCTGACTCTGCAGGGCTACGGATGCCACAACATAAACTTCGTAACGCCGAGCCACGTGGTGCCGCAGATACTGCGATCCCTGATCCCCGCGGTCGAGATGGGACTGCGCGTCCCGCTGGTCTATAACAGCAGCGGGTACGATGAGGTGGAAACGCTGAGGCTTCTCGACGGTGTCTTCGACATATACATGCCGGATTTCAAGTTCTGGGATCCGGAGGTCGCCGATGAACTGTGCGGTGCGCCCGACTATCCTGATGCAGCCAGGGAGGCGCTGAAGGAGATGCACCGCCAGGTCGGACCGCTCGAAACCGGCGCCGAGGACGTGGCATACCGCGGCCTGCTGGTAAGACATCTCGTGATGCCCGACGGCCTGGCCAGTACGGCTGAAATCGCGAAATTCCTGGCAGAGGAGATATCGCCGGATACGTTTGTTAACGTGATGGCGCAATACCGGCCGCGGGGGCGGGCGCATACGCGCCAGGGACTGAATCGGGGGATAACGCCGGAGGAATACACGGAGGCGCTGGAAGCGGTGCGCCGGGCCGGACTGCGAAGGGCGCAGGCACAGTGAGTGGCGGCTCCCGGTCCCGAGCCGGGGGCGGGGCAATGAAGGGAGAACGGCCCGTATGCGATGCCGGTCCGGTAGCTGTTCCCCCCCCCTTTCGGGCGTCGCGGTAGCAGGGGGGGTAATCTGTTTTCTGCTCCAAATTGCTGCTACTGTAGTGGTGCGCCCGAACGGGACAACAACTGGAACCACAACAGGAGACTATCCGGAAACCTCCGGCGCGCGGCTTATGCGCTCAGCGTTCCCCCACCGCCCGGCGGGGAGTTTCTGGACAGGTTCTAAGCGGATACGCTCAGGCGTTGCGCTCACACCATATGGGCGCGGCAAATTACGCGCGTGGATGCCGCTGGTCGGAGTGCGGCGTGGCGCACAGACCTGAGGTCGGACGCAGACCGGAGCCCCGGCACGCGCCTGCGCGGACGCCACACGCTCGCACCGCAAGGAGAACCGGAGATGCTGGCCGCACGGCTTCACGGAATAAGAGATATAAGGCTTGACTCGCTCCCCGATCCCAAGGAGGACAGGCCCCCGGCGGGCCATGTGCGCGTCAGGATCCGGGCTGTCGGTCTGTGCGGCTCCGACCTCCACTATTACCGCGAAGGACGGATAGCCGACGCGATCATCCGGGAACCGACAGTACTGGGCCACGAGGCCGCTGGCGAAGTTGCAGCCGTGGGCGACGGAGTGACCAGGCTTAAGCCTGGCGACGCGGTGGCCCTGGAGCCGGGAATCCCTTGCATGAAGTGCGAGTACTGCCAGGGCGGGCGCCAGAACCTCTGCAGCCACATCTTTTTTATGGGCGGCCCCGGTTGCGACGGGGCGTTGCGGGAGCTTCTGGACTGGCCCGAGCAACTCGTCGAGAAGCTTCCCGGAGGGGTTGACTTTGACGAAGGCGCAATGCTCGAACCTCTCGGCGTAGCTCTCCACGCCCTCGGACTCTCAGGCTTCCGCGCAGGCGAGTCCGTCGCGGTGCTGGGCGTGGGATCCATAGGTATGTGCGTCATAGAGCTGGCGAGGGCTTCCGGGGCATCGAAGATGGTAGCCGTCGAACCGCTGTCGCTTCGGCGCCAGAAGGCCGTAGACCTCGGCTGCTGCCGTGCCCTCGACCCGGCGCGTAAGAACTGGAGAGAAGAGGCGCGGAAGACGCTCGACGGAGGCGCCGATCTGGTGGTCGAATGCTCGGGAAACCCCGACGCCATCGCCTCCATAGGTACGGTTGCCAGATGTGGCGGCCGGGCTGTCATAATCGGCATACCGGCCGAGGATGCTGTGTCCTTTAACCCCCACATATGGCGACGATCGGAGCTGGCCGTATACAACTGCCGGCGATCCAACAGGACGCTTCCCCGTTGTATTGCGCTTATCAGGACCCGCTGCGTAAACCTCAAGAAGCTTATCTCACACAGAATCCCGATAAAAGAAGTGAAAGAGGCATTTCGACTGGCAGACGAGCGAGCAGAAGATATCACAAAAATGATCATAACACTATGATTAATAGTAGGATACGTAATTGGATGGAACTGCAATCAGTGGACGGGCCGGTTTGCTGTTGAGTTTATCTGCAATATATGCTACAATTTCGATAGAAAAGGTAGACTAAGAATGGAGGCTTGGAGGAGTCATCAGAGCCTGATCCAAAACATCGGGCACAGAGCTTTGGGAGCAAGGTTGCTTTCCCTCCTTCTGGAGATGGCCGGACAGGCTCTTAGAGCCCGTCGGAAAACCTTCCGCTACGAAGTCTAGACGCAGAGCCGTAAGCTCCGCGGCGGCAGGTTTTCGGAGTAGGCTCTTGAAAGCCTTCAAAAACGAACAGGATGGATAAAAGCGCGGTGCGACTCTTGGAACCCACGCACGAAGCATGGCCTCCCGGCGGGATTGGGCCGAAGGACCGGCAGATAGCTGTACTGATGAGCGGTGGAGTGGACAGCAGCGTTGCTGCGATGCTGCTGAAGGATGCCGGCTGGGAAGCGGTTGGGGTGACGCTGGTCATACCGGCCGCGGAGAACTGCGCGCGTTCGAATCCCTGTTGCGGCGCAATGGTCGGCAAGGTATGCCGCGAGATCGGGATTCCTCATTACTACATGGATGTAAAAGAGGAGTTTCGCGAGCTGGTTATAGATCGGTTCCGCCGCAGCTATGAAGCCGGCATGACGCCCAATCCGTGCGCGGATTGCAATAACGAGATAAAGTTCGGGCTCGCGTGGGATCTGATCCGGCGCGAGATGGGAATCGAGCGACTGGCAACCGGACACTATGCGCGGATCGTACGTGAAGGTGGCCGTACACTTCTGAGCCGCGCCACGGACAGGGACAAGGATCAGAGCTATTTTCTCTACGGGATAAGACGCGAACGTCTGGAGCGGCTGCATCTGCCGCTGGGAGACATTTGCAAGGGCGAAGTGCGGGAGCTGGCGCGGAGGCGCGGGTTGTCGGCGGCTGAGCGTCCTGAGAGCCAGGATTTATGTTTCGTTGGCGGAGAGGATTACCGTGAGGCGGTAGGCGCCTCCGGGGAGACACACCGTAAAGGGCCCATAGTGGATTCGTCGGGCAGGGTGTTGGGGGAACATGATGGCGCGAGCCGCTTTACGATCGGGCAGAGGAAGGGGTTGCGAATCCCTGCGCGGGAACCGCTGTTCGTCGTCGCCATCCGGCCGGAGACGAACACGGTGGTTGTGGGTACCAGGAAGGAGGCTGAGCGGATACGGGTAACAGCGGACAGGGTAAACGTGCTGATGCCTGACAGGTGGAGGTCCGGGGAGAGGCTTTTCGGAAGGATCAGGTCCTCCGGCGAACCGGCGCCATGCACGGTAAGCGCCGCTTCCGGGGAGGCGGTTTCGGTCGAGTTCGACGAACCGTGCTTCGCCCCTGCTTCCGGCCAGCGACTTGTCCTTTACGACGCCGATGGTATCGTGGTCGGAGGCGGCGTCATAGTGTCGGAGTCGGAGGTCTGACGGCCATCTGGCAGCGGGAGCTGCCCCGCGACGCCGCTGCGCGGGATGTCCGGCGCCGATTGGCGGGTGGAAACAGCCGGAGGGAGAAGCGGAACGGCACCGGAACGCCGGGCGAAACACGAGCAATGGAGCGGCAAGCGGCATGTGGAACTACTCGGAAAAAGTGATGGATCACTTCCGGAACCCACGCAACGTGGGGGTGATCGAGGACGCCGACGGAGTCGGCGAGGTCGGTTCGATGGCCTGCGGCGACGCGTTGAAGCTCACCTTCAAGCTCGGCCC
>JAOACM010000112.1 GCA_026417845.1 Planctomycetota bacterium
GTGGGTGGTATGCTGCGGAAACCATGACCGCCGAAAGGGACAGGCTCGAACAGGATGATCCGGTCCGCAGCGTAGAGGCAGCGGTGTGCGCCCGCCGGCCGGGCCCGACCGCTACTGGAGAGAGGCCGGGTGCGAGCGAGGGGCGACCCGTCGGACGATGTTCTCCCGCATACTGATTGCCAATCGAGGCGAGATAGCCCTCCGAATAATCCGCACATGCAAGCGGCTCGGCATCGAGACCGTCGTGACGTATTCCCAGGCCGACCGCGACGCGCTGTACCTGGGTATGGCCGACCACACCATATGTATCGGCCCGCCGCATCCCGCCAGGAGCTACCTGTACATCAAAAACATCATCGCGGCGGCGGAGATAGCGGATGTGGAGGCGATACACCCGGGCTACGGGTTCCTCTCCGAGGACGCCCACTTCGCCGACGTATGCCGCTCCTGCAAAATAGCGTTCGTCGGCCCGTCGGTCGAGGCGATGGAGCTGATGGGCAACAAGGTGCGGGCGCGGAAGACGGCGATGGCGGCCGGGGTGCCGGTGGTGCCCGGTTCGGAGTCGCCGGTGGCATCGGACGCCGAGGCGCGGGAGTGGGCGCGGAAGATCGGCTATCCGGTCCTGATAAAGGCGGCGATGGGCGGGGGCGGGCGCGGGATGCGCGTCGCGCACAACGACGCCAGCCTCTCCAGCCTGCTCAACGCCGCGCGCGCCGAGGCGCACGCGGCCTTCGGGGACGGAACGCTGTACATCGAAAAGTACATAGAGAACCCGCGCCACATCGAGGTCCAGATACTGGCCGACGAACACGGCTCGATAATACACCTCGGCGAGCGCGACTGCACCGTCCAGAGGCGCCACCAGAAGATGATAGAAGAAGCACCCTCGCCGGCCCTCGATCGCCACCTCCGCGCCGACATCGCCGCCGCCGCCGTCAAACTGATGAAGGCCGCGAAATATACGAATGCCGGCACCGTCGAGTTCCTGTATGATCCGGCTTCGAGGAAGTTCTATTTCATAGAGGTCAACGCGAGGCTCCAGGTGGAGCACCCGGTGACCGAGATGGTCACGGGACTGGATCTGGTTGAGGAGCAGCTGCGGATAGCATCTGGCGAACGGCTCAGATGGCGTCAGAAGGACATCCAGTGCGCCGGCTGGGCCATGGAATGCCGGATCAACGCGGAAGACCCATACGATGGGTTCAGGCCCTGCCCGGGGGTCGTGGCGCGGTATGTGCCGCCCTCCGGACCGGGGGTCCGGGAGGATTCGCATCTGTATTCCGGCTATACCGTGCCCCCCTACTACGATTCGCTGCTGGCCAAGCTGATCGTCCACGGCAGGGACCGGTCGGAATGCATTCAGAAGATGCGCGGAGCGTTGGAAGAGTTTATACTGGACGGGGTGAAGACCACGATACCGATATTGAAGGAAGTCTTCGAACATGTACGGTTCATAAGAGGCAATTACGATACGAGGTTCATCGAGAATGAATTCAAAACGTAGGGCTGGGGCAAGGGTGTCTTCCGGAACCGTCAGGCTGCTGGCGCTCCTGGGATGGCTCGCGCTGATCGGCGGCGGTGCCATCCTCGCCGCGACGGCCGCATCGCCCGAGACCTGCGAACGGGCGGCCGGAGCGCTGAGGCCCTACGTAGGCCGGCCGTCGCTGGGGCTGGCCGGGGCGGGACTGGTCCTGCTGGGACTGGCCGCTGCGCTGTCGCTTGCCCGCGGCGCCCGGCGGTCCGGCATATGGGTGGTATCGCATCCGTGGGGCGATACGGTGATAGAGCTGGCGCCGATAGAGGCGGCGCTGGAGCGCGCGGCCGCCGAACCGGAGGACGTTATTGACGTCAGGATCCGTCTGCGGGCGGCCGGCGGACGGGACGGACCGAAGGTCCGGGGCAGGATGTTCCTGGTGCTCAGGGAGCAGCCCAGCGTAGCGAAACGGACCGCTGAAATAGCAGAGAAGGTACGAACCAGGTTCTCCGAGATGCTTCCGGAGGCCGGAGAGCTCACGCTGTTCCATCAGGTCCGCGTCAGGCCCGACGACCGTGGGACGCCCGTGTCCGTCGAGGGCGTGGAGGCCGAGAAGGAGCGCGGCGAATTCTGGGGCCCCATCTACCCGGTCCAGCACGACGAAGACTCCCACGGCGGCATATGAGCCGCCGCGTCCGGTCCCGGCGGTCGAGCGGCCGCGCCGGATGAGGGCGGATGGGCGACTTTATTTGTGCTCCCTGCAACAACGTAGCAGCGTCCGGCTTTCATGTCGGGCACCGGGAGTGTCCGGAATGTTTCCCGGCTGAAAATGCGGGATTCCCGCGCGGTCATACGTCCCTGCGAGTGTGACCGGTGCCGCGGTTGGGTTCGCATCCGACGAGGACTCCCTGAAGTGGCGGCGAAGGAAGAGGGGCGGAGGCGGAGGCGGCAGGAGGCCGCCCGTCCGGCCGCCGACTCCGACGAAGCGCTCATGGCCCGCGTGGCCGCCGACTCGCACTCGGCCTTTGAAACCCTCGTCCGCCGCTACGAAGCGCCTCTGGTTACCTTCTGCTACGCCTTCATCAGGGACCGCGACGCCGCCGAAGACCTCGCCCAGGAAACCTTCCTCCGCGTCTTCCGTAATGCCTCCAGGTACAGGCCCGTCGCCAGGTTCAGTACGTGGCTGTACAGGATCGCCGCGAACCTCTGCATAAACGAGGTCAAGAAGGGGCGGCTGCGGAAGACGCTGAGCCTCGACGAGGCCGTCGGCCCCGACCCGGACGGCACGAAGATAATCGAACGCCTTGCCGCCTCCGGCGACGCGCCGCTGACCGAGGCCGAGCGCCGGGAGGCAAGCGCGCTGCTGGACAGGGCCATAAGGCATCTGCCGGACGATCAGCGGACCACGCTGGTCATGGTCGAGTACCATGGGATGCCCTACCAGGAGATAGCGGAGATAATGGGTGTGACGGTCAGCGCGATAAAGATGCGGATCAAGAGGGCCAGGGAGAACCTGCGCGAGGCGCTGAAGATACTGGGGGCCGAAAGGTGAAGTTGTCCCGGGAGGATCGGCCGGGCCGGCGGGACGTTCGATCCTCCTGTGACGCGCGGCGGAGCGAGCTGTTGAAAACAAGGCGATAGCGGGAAATCAGGGGAGAGGCGGCCGGAGGCGACCGCGGGTCCGGGGGCCCCGGTCATTCCGGGAGGAGCGGCCGTCGGGAGCGGCGGACACGGCGGCGGCAATGCCGCGGGTCTGCGCGGGATGGAGCCGGCCGATCTGGAGCGGGCACATGACCGGACCTCTTACCTGCGAAA
This sequence comes from Planctomycetota bacterium, assembly GCA_026417845.1. Taxonomy (GTDB): domain Bacteria; phylum Planctomycetota; class SZUA-567; order H5-PLA8; family CALKMO01; genus CALKMO01. The sequence goes on from JAOACM010000112.1 coordinate 3,290, forward strand.
ATGTGCACGATATGCTGTCGGCGTACAACGATGGCGAGCTGTCCGATGAGGAGATGCGGGCGGTCGGGGAGCACCTGTCATCGTGCGTCGCCTGCGGCGCGGAATCAACCCGGATCGCGAACCTCAAAAGGCTCATGAAATACTGGGAGGGCATCGAACCGTCGCCGTCGTTCCGCGAAAAGGTTGTTGAGCGGACGAAGCGCGAGATCGAGGGGCGAAGGATAATCCGGGTCTCCAAGGCCGTGCTGGCGGTCATAGCGGTGATCCTGCTGGCGGCAGGCGCGTTCTTCCTGGGGAGACATCTGAAACAGCGCGCGGAGGCGGAGTCCGCGAAAGACCGCCCGGCGGCTACATCCCCGCAGCCGGACCGGCGGCCGCGATCGGAATAAGAACCTATCCAGAAACTCCCCGCCGGGCGGTGGGGGAACGCTGAGCGCCTGAGCCACGCGCCGGCGGTTTTCGGACGGGATCTAAGCCCAGCCGGCACTATGCGACGGGATGTTGCGTCTTACTTCGGAGGCCGCCCGCGTAAGGGTAATTAATGCCTTGAGCTGGTTCAGAAATGTGTAACCTGTTGTATAAAACTCGGTTACGTCTTGACTTGTGCGTCGGAACAGGCTGGGAGGGGCTGCCTGTCCTAAAATAAAGTCCGTAACTGTTTTCGAAAGCAAATGTTATGACTTTACCAAACTGGTTCAAGGCATTAATTATCCAAAAGACAGACGCAAATCTGCTTGAATCAGTTTATATAGACATAACTTGTTGTACAAATTGCAATTATGTCTTAACCGGATGTGTTGGCTGGGGTGCCGATGGTTTGCCTGATCCACAAATAAAGTTCGCAATTATGTTTGGCGACGTATGTTGTGACTTTATCGGACCGGTGCAAGGCATGTAAATGTCTTCCTGCCAGCTCCTCACGAGAGGAGAGACAGTCCCAGACGCAAAGCCCCGTCTAGCCCCCACTCGGGGGGATGGTCTTAGACTGCCGGAGCCTTGTTCCAGCGCTCCATGCGAGCTCCCGCGCGCAGGGGGGGCTCGACTTAAGGAACGGCACTCTGCCGCCGAATATCTACGAGCCCCCGCGCGCAGGGGGAGGGTCTCGCTTAGGCTCCGCTTCTGCGCTTCACATCTCGCGATCCCCGGCATGCTGGAGGAGGGGGCCGGACGCCCTCGATCCGCGGCGTGTCGTTCCGGCCCGTCATACCTGCCGTCCGCGGGCACCGCCTGGCTCGACAGGGGCGGATTCCGTACCGCCATCGCGGCGATCTCCGGATTTTTCTCCGTCGTCTCTGTCGCGGCAGTAATAATATCCTCTGGAATAATATCCGTAGCCGTATCTGCCCTCGTAGCGTTTGATCTCCGCGGACGAATCGTTGAGGACGGCGCCGATCACCCGGGCCTTGCCCATCTCAAGCGTTTCCCTGGCCCTGCGGACGGCCATCCAGCCGGTACGTCCGGCATGGACGACCAGGATGGCTCCGTCCACGAGGCGGCTTATCACGAGCGGGTCGGCGACCGAAAGCACGGGGGGCGAATCGAGGAGCACGAGGTCGTACCGGGTCCTGGCCCATGCGATCAGCTGGTCGAGCAGCTTTCCTCCGACGAGTTCCGCCGGATTGGGCGGCACCGAGCCGGCCGGGATTATGTCCAGTCCGTCGGGCTTGCCGGCGCGGACGATCTGTTCGAGGGAGGCGGCGCCTGAGAGGTAATGACTGAGACCCATGCCGTCGGAGACACCGAAGACGGCGTAGGAAGAGGGGTGGCGGAGGTCGGCGTCCACCAGCAGCACGCGCTTGCCGCCGAGCGCCTCGACGGCCGCGAGATTTCCGGCGACGGTAGTTTTGCCTTCCGACGGAAGGGCGCTGGTAGTCAGGTAGACGAACCCGCCCTCGCCCGCCGGCAGAGCCAGGTCCAGGTTGGCCCGTATCATCCTGAAGGCCTCGGCCGCCTGCGACCTCGGCCTGGACAGCGCGATGGCCGTCCTTTCGCCGTCCGGCGCGTCCTCTTCCCCGATGTGAGGGACCATGCCTATCGTCGTCAGGCTTGCGTATTCCCTGAGGTCCTCGGCGCCCCTGACCGAATCGTCGAGTCTTTCCACCAGGAAGGCGACGGCCAGGCCGAGGAACAGGCCGAGTATGGCGGCGACGGCGACGTTCTGCGCCGTGCGGGGCCTGAATGGCGCCGCCGGAGGCACCGCCTTCTCCACCACCCGCGCCGGCTCGAACAGGCTCCGGCTCGTTATCCCGCTCCTGAACCGCCCCGTCGCCACCTCCTCGTACCGGTCCCTCGCGTGCTTGACCTCCGACTTCAGCCGCTCGCTTTCCAGAAACAGCCCCGTGTACCTTTCGACCTCCCGCTCGCGCCTGGCCCTCTCTTCCTTCAGCGCGGCCAGTTCGAGTTCTATGCGGCGCCCTTCCTCCCTCATCTCGCGGGCCAGTTCGGCGAGTATTCCGCCGCGCCTGGCCTCCAGCGCGGCGATCTGTGCGTCGAGGTTGCGGATCTCGACGTGTCCTTCCGCGAGCGCGGCCGAAAGGGCGAGGCGTTTCAGGCGGAGTTCCTGGAGCGCCCGTTCGTTCTCCAGCAGCCTCGGATCCTCCCTGGCCGCCTTCGCCGCGATGCCTCCGCGGGGGTCGCGCAGTTCCTCCTCGAGCCGCTTCATCGCGGCCTCGATCCTGTTCTTCTCAATGGCCAGTTCCGCCTCGCGCCGGCCGATGCTCTGGAGGGCCACGTATGCCGGTATCTGGGACGGGTCGGCGGAAAATATGCCGTGTCTGTTCTGGAAGTCGCGGAGCGTATCCTCGGCCTTCCTCACCGCCTCGCGCGCCTTGGGCAGTTCCCCCGCCAGCCAGTCCTCGGTGCCCTCCACGGTTTTTTCGCGCCAGCTCTTCTGTTCTTCGAGGTAACCCTCCATAACGGCGTTGACCACCTCCGCCGCCACCGCCGGATCCGGATGCTCGAAGGAAACCGTCACGACCCTGTTGTCGCGCTCGCCCCGGACATCTACCGCGGCCAGCAACACCCCTTCGCGATCCTTCGCGGCCTCCAGCTCCGGCAGCATGTGCCCGGCCTTCTTCAGCGCGCGCTCCATGACCGGCCGGGCCTTGACCAGCCTGATCTGCGTCTGCCACCAGTCATAGGGCCGCCATTCCTCGACGAACGGATCGGCGTACGGCGCGAACACCCGCACGCGCTCGCCCCATATGACCAGGCGTCCCGATGCGCGATAGATTTTTTTCGCCCTGAGCGTGTAGATGGTGCCGGCGGCTACGACGGCGATCCAGACCGCCAGTATCAATCGGTACCGCTTGCGCAGGGTGCGCAGCCAGTCGCGGAGATCGAAGCCCCGGCCTCCGCCCGACGGCAAACCGCCGGCCGATCCGTCCATACTCGCGCCCCCGTCCGGTTCAGAACACGCCTTCCGGCACGAACACCACGTCGCCCGCCTTCAGCTCGACGTCGGAAGCCAGGTCTCCCGACGAGGTTATCCGCCGCACGTCTACGGTGAGGGCCCGGTCCGCCCCGTCTCGCCGGAATACGCGCACGGCGGAAGACTTGGCATACTGGTCGAACCCGCCGGCCATGGCTATCGCCTTCGTGACCGTCAGCGGGCGGCCGCCGGGGGCCGAATACGCGCCGGGCTTCTTGACCTGGCCAAGGACGAATACGCCCTCCCCGGACGGGACCACGACCGTATCGCCCGGCGTCAGCGCCACGTCCTTTTCGGGCCTGCCCTCGCGCGCGAACGACTCGAGGTCCGCCTCGACCACCGTCTCCCGGCCGCCCTCGACTCCGCGGCGGATTATCTTCACCGACCCCGGACTTGCCCCCTCCGCGAACCCTCCAGCCAGCGCTATCGCCTCCCCCGCCGTTATCGGGCGTCCGCTCGGCAGCGGCAGGTCGTGCCGGCTGTAGAAGCCCGGCCGGATCACCTTGCCCAGCACGAAATACCCCGACTCGCGCGGCACGAACACGGTGTCGCCAGGCATCAGGACGACATCCTTGTCCAGGGCGCCGCGGTCGAGCGCCTGCTCGAGGTCCACCTGAAGGATATCCTTCCTCCCCCCTGCGCCCCTCCTGTATATCCGTATCGAATCCTTCCTGGCCTCGGGAGCGAACCCGCCTGCAGCCGCTACCGCCTGGCTTACCGTGATCGGTCCGTCCATCGGGAGGACTATCTCCTGCGGCCGCGTCACGGCCCCCAGTATGTATACCCGCTGTCTGGCGACCTCCCTTACGGTAAGCGTGACGATCGGCTCGGCCAGTTTCCCGCGTTCCACCAGCGCCCGTTTCACATCGGCCGTAAGCTCCTCGATCGTCCTGCCCTTCGCGACGAACTGGCCGGCCAGCGGGAACGACACGTGGCCGCTCGGCGTCACCATCGCCTCGCTCGAAAACTCGGGCATCCGGTAAACCCAGAAGCGTACGATATCGCCCGGCTGCAGGCGGTATTGCGGTTCGACCCCACCTCCCTCCTTCCCCTCGTATCCTACGTCCTCGCCCCACCCGGATCGCGGGACGGACGGCGGCAGGAAAATGGCCAGCGATGCCAGCGCGACGGCCATGGCCGGCGCCCGCGACCGGCCGGCCACACGCATACATATCGCGCACGTCCCCGGAAGGGTCGCGCCCTTCGCGGCGACCCCTCCGGTCCACGGCCCATGCTGCACGCCCCCGGGATCGGGCGCTACGGCGACGCGCCAGTCGGCTCTCGTCGCGGCCCCAAGCCCACCCGGCGCTATTACCCTGCCCATCGGGCGACCTCCCCGACTGTCGTTTCGCCCTGACCCCTCTCCTGCGCGCCCGGCGGCGTTCGGTGGGAGCGTCAAGATCGGACTTCGAATCCGGCGCCCCAGAGGCCGGGCGCGGATGACCGGCACGTCGGGAAAAACGCCAGTCGGAATGGAGCTTATCCTCCTCCGGCGACATCCCGTATCCCGTCCCCCGCACTCTAAGGATGTCCGCTCCCATTGTCAAGCCCGGCGCCATCTGCGGGGCGCATGGATTGGAGCTTGGGACCTGAGGATTGGAACACCACTTGCCCGCAGGGGGTATTTGGAACCTGGCCAAAGACCTCCGGTTCGAAGCTTATACTCTCAGCGAGTCCTGCTGTCCTGCAGGAAGTTTCTGGGCAGGCTCTTAAATCCTATACAGAAACCGCGCGCCCGGAAGTCTGGATCGCTTGCCCGTAAACTCCGCTCCGGCGGATTTCCGGATAGGCTCTCAGGGTCTACCCGGAAACCTTCGGGGGGGCAGCCTCGATTCCAAAGTTCCGCGCCCGGGATTTTTGGATAGGGATCTCAGCTGGTCGCTGAAAGTTCAATAACTCCCACGTCTCTTTCATATCGAACCCTCCCCGGTCCGCCCGGGAGGGGCCGGTGCGGTGGCCGGGCATCTGGGACTCTCAGCGGGCAGGATGCGGCTCAGACGGCTGTTTCTTCCGCGCGGCGGAGGCGGCCAGAGCGGCAAACGCTGCCAGAACCGAGGCTCCGATCAGTCCCCAGATCAGGCGTTTGCCGGTCCGTGTGTATACGAACGAGGCAGTTTTTGCCGGGCGGGCGAGTTTCCACGCGGCAGCGATCGTTGCCGGGTCTGTCGCCAGGCTGGACGCCGGTCCGCCGTCCATGGTGCTGCCAGCGGCCGATCCGGTCTCCGCCGCTCCGCTTCTCGCCGCTCCCCCGGGCTTCGCTTCGTCGGCATCCCCCCCGCGCGCCGCCTCCTCCGGAAAAGCCACGATCAGATAATACATCCTGCCGCCAGAAGGGGCGGCGTAAAAGGCGGCATTCAGACTTGCGCCGCCGACATCCAGCGTCCCGCGCATCTCGAACATGCCGCGGCCCCCGATTGATACGGGCCGGACGGTCTCGATCCTGGCGGCGCAGCCAGGCATCAGCCATTCAGCCAGCACGCCCATGGCGGCGGTCTTCGCCGCGGCGACCGAGTGCGCAGTCACTTCGATCTCGCCACTCTTCCTTCCATCTCCGATTACAGCCGCTATCGCTGGCATCCGCGGTGCCGGGCCGCTCCCGGCATCTCCGCCCGCGTCCATGTCCCCATCTTTCCCGTCTCCGCCGGCGGCCTTCTCTCCTCCGCCGGGCACGGCCGGCAGCAGCGCAAAAGATGGGACCGACGTCTTGCGGAAGGCGTCGAGAATTGCAGGCGGCGCGGCGCTGGAGCGCTCCACAGCGGCGAGTACGTAGTCTTTCGTCCCGGCGATCCAGCCGCTAGAAAGGGATATCTCCCATGCCCCTGCCGGATCCCTCCAGATTATGCCGCCCTCCCCAGCGGACCCGCCATCGCGCCCAGAGAGGCCCGCGAGTAGCAGCACAATAAGGATGCAGGAGAAACGGAAAAACATACGGCCAAATGACGGGCAGACCGGCGCCTTGGCGCGCCCGGATGCCTGCGCATCGCCATCCCGATCCTCAAATCTCAAACCTGTAACCCCAACCCTGCGGGACCTCCGGCGGGGGGCCCCCTGAAACGGAATGGGAGAAAGTCTCAGGCGAGCGCCCTTGCCAGCTTCGCCAGGTTCTTCGCGCCCATTATTACGCGACCGGTTTCCCCGGCGGTCGTGGCATAGATGTAGTCGAGGCTGATGCCGGCTTTTTTCAGTTTCTCTCCGGCTTCGGCAAGCGCGCCGACTCTGTTCGGCATCTCGACCAGCAGCACCTTGTTGGTCTTCGGCTTCAAGCCCGCCTTTTTCAGTACGCTGAGAGCCTTCGGAGCCTTATCCGGCACGATCATGATGTATGCTGTGCCTTCGCAGGTGCATCCGCACATCGCTTCGATATTGACGCCTGCGCCGCTGAGAGTTCCGGCTACCTCCGCGAGTATCCCGGGCCTGTCCTTCATTTCCAGTTCGATCTCCACGACTCTGCTCGACTTCATATTTCCTCCCTCCTTTCCGGACTGCCCCGCGCGCCGCGATTCCCGTTCCGATGCCGCCTCAAGTATCCCGCTCCGGGAGTCGCCTTCAAGCGCCAAACGGAAG
>JAOACM010000010.1 GCA_026417845.1 Planctomycetota bacterium
GGCGGACAGTCCTTTGAGCCCGCCGATTATCGCGCGGCGCATCGGGCCGCCCTCTTCATCCTCGGGCGGCGTCAACGCGCTCATCTCCTCGATCCTGACGGTCAGATGGCCCATCACGTCGGGACCGGGTTTCTCCGCGCCGGTCAGACCCATGCCCTGCACGGACTTGTATTGCACCCTGCCGAGCTTTTCTACGTCGGCGGCCAGCGCTTCGGCGGCCGTGGCGGGCACGCGCAGATTGTAGCTTCCGGCCCACGTTCTGTCCGGGCGGGTCGAGACGTTGGAGTCTGCGATTTCGGCCTTGTGCTGCAGGACGAGCCTGTCGAATAGGTCGGCCGCCTCGCGGAAGTTTCTGACCAGCAGACGTATCTCGCCGCGCGGCACCTCCCTGGTCTTCTCGCAGATACTGACCGAAAGCCTGCACGGAACGGAAGCGGCGCCTCCGACGACCTCGCCGAATTCCTGCCCTTGCACCTGCCTGCTCTCGACGCGACCGAGACCCTCCAGGCCGCGCAGGAGAGCGTCGAATTTCGCGAGCGGAACCTGGACCGTCAGGTTCGATGCGGATGTGCCGTCGCCCCGCCGCTCGGTGCTGCTCGACACGACCTGCCCTTCGATCTGGGAAAGCAGCGCGGCCAGCCTTTCCTCGGCGTCCTTGAGCCGCGACACGGCGATGCCGACGCAGCCGGACGGTATCGGCCGGGACCTTTCGAACAGCACCAGCGAGATGTCGCAATTAACGCGGTCGGCCCTGTCAGGCAGCGCGGCGGTCAGCGTCTGGCCGCGGAGGTCGCGGCCTTCGACGCGGCCGAGTTTCTCGATGGCAGACACGATCGCGGCGAACTGCGTCAGCTTTATGCGCAGCGTGTAGTTGCCCTGCAGCGTCCCGTCGCCGCGCCTGGTGACCGAGCTGTGCAGGACCTGGGCGCCGGCCTGGACGAGCGGGCCTGAGAGCGACTGCCAAGCGTCGTTCAGCGCCCGTACCTCGACGCTCATCGAAGCGCCCGGGACGGCCAGCGATCTTTCCCGCAGCGTCAGGTTTATGGTCGAAAACGCGATCCTGTCCTGCATGACGCGCATCCGGCCCTCCATCCGCTCGATCTCCTCCCTCACGCGCATCACCTCGCGCTCGACCTTCAGCAGCTCCTCCATCTTGTCCAGGATGCTTTTGGACTTCATTATCTCCAGCAGCCTGGCTTCGGCCGTCCTGGCGTTCTTCAGCCTCGCCTCCAGATCCGTGTACTCGGCCGTCACGTCCTGGGCGCTCACGTTTTCCGACTCCACGCGCCCGAGCTTCCGCAGCTCGCCGAAGAGCGCCTCGAACTTCTCACATGGGACGCGGACGACGATCCTCCCGCGCGTCGAGCCGTCCGATTCCTGCGTGACTCGCGAATCGGCTATGTGGCCGCCGTGGTCGCGGACCGTCACCTCGGCCTGCCTGTATGCGTCCTCATACCTGGCGACCTCGATCCCCAGCTCCCCCGTCCTGATTATCTTGAGGCTCGCCGCGGCGCTCCGGGCTTCGGGCGCCCCCTCACCCCGCTTCTCGTCTCCCTTGGCGGCGCCTGCGGCTTCTGCTTCCGCCTTTTTGTTGCGCTCGCCGTAATCGTACCCGCGGGCCAAGCGTTCGGCCTGCGGAAGGGGCGGCGCCTTCGGCGCTGGCGCGGCGGAGGGCGACGGCCGGGCCGGCATATCCGACGCCGTCGCGCTTTTATCCGCCAGGCCCTTTTCGTATTCGCCCCCTCCGCCGCCTCTTCCAGCTACAAAGTTCACGGAGCCTGCCGCTCCCCGTCCCACCTCCTTGCCGCCGATGGGGGCGCGAAGCTCAGCCGCTTCATCATCCCCAGCGTACCGTTCTGGAGCCGCGGCCCGGGGCGGCTCGGCTCTCAACAGGGTCCTCGCTACTACTTCCTCGTCGCCCCCGGCGGGACTGCAGGCGCTTCCGAAAAACTCCGCTGACAGATTGCGTCCCTGCCTCGTCGCGCCGATGATGTAGGCGCCGATCAACAGCAGCACCGCCGCGGCCGCCGCCGCGTAGTGCCCCTGGAACCATCTCCGCCTGACGATCGCCGCCGCTCCCATGTTTTTCTCCTTTCGTCCGATACGCGCCTCTATCTCCGCCCATATCCGCCTCAACGTTTCCTCCGACGGCCCGTCCTTCGGCACTGCGGCCAGAAGCTCCCGCGTCCGCCGCAGCGCCTCCAACCCGACACGGCAGGCCTGGCAGGCGGCCAGGTGTGCGGCGAGTTCCGCCTCGCGTCGCGGATCAAGCGTCCCGTCGGCCGCCTCGTCAATCCACTCCCTGGCGATCCCGCAGTTCATCGCCCGCCGCCCTCCACCGCTTCGCCGACATACCGCGCCAACATGTTCCGCAGGCGCCTGCGCGCCCGGAACAGCGTCATCTTCATCCTGCCCTCGGTCCATCCCATGGCCTCGGCGGCCTCCCTCGCCGCCAGCTCCTGGAACTCGCAGAGGATCACGGCGGCCCTTTCGTTGTCGGGCAGACACGCTACGGCCCGCCGGACCGTCTCCGCGAGTTCCAGGGAGCTTGCGGCTTCAGCCGGGTCGGCGCCGGGCGCCGGCGGGTCCGCGTCCTCCAGCGGCTCCTCCCTCTGGCGCCGAGACCTCCTCCATGCCTCCGCCCCGGCCGACCTGGCCACCGATATCAGCCACGTCCGCAGGCTAGAGTCGCCGCGCCAGCCGCCCAGCGCCAAGGCCGCCCGGACGAACGCATCCTGCACTATCTCGGAGGCCGCCTCCTCGCTCCCGGTCATGCCCCACGCAAAGCGCCACACGGCCGGCGCGTGGCGCCGGTACAGCTCCTCGAACGCCCCCGTATCTCCGGCCAGATAGGCCGAGACCAGTTCCGTGTCCGCCCGTTCCATTCCTTGTCCCCTCGACCAGTTGGACGTTCGACATCATCCGATGGTAACAGCAAATCCGTCGGCCGCCACCGCCGGGGGACGGGGCGCTCCGAATCGGGACTGGCGCAGGGCCGACGATACCCGCCGGCCGGAGATCCATCGCCTCCGCGCCGGGTGGCCTGGTTTCCCTGCCGGCACCCCACGTCATGGACGGGCATCGAAACCGCCCCGCCGGCAGGGGAGTTCTCTTTGCGGCCGGGCGCCGGCGACGGTAAAGTCCTGATGGTTCTGGCCCGGTGTCATTCGGCACGCCGGGAGGCAGCGGAACTTGCCGGAATCCGGCTCCGGAGGCGGACGGGTTGGGCGCGGAGCAAGGGCGACGGGCCGCGCTTCGAATCGCGGATGCCCGCCTGCAGCGTTCAGGAGAGAATTGGCGGGCGAAACGGAAGAAATGGAGGGCAAAGGCCATGCCGGGAGACGGAAAAATCCCGATACTGCTCGACACCGACATCGGTTCGGACATTGACGACGCCGTATGCCTGGCGTATCTGCTCGCCCAATCCCGATGTGAGCTGGTCGGAATAACCACGGTAAGAGGCGAGGCCGTTAAACGCGCGATGCTGGCAGACGCGGTCTGCCGCGCTGCCGGCAGGAAGGACGTGCCGATCTTTGCCGGGGCGGACGAGCCGCTGATCGGGCCGAGAGACGTGCACGGATGCAAGCAGGCGGCTATTCTTGACCGTTTCCCACACAGGAAGGACTTCGTCCCGAATGAAGCGGTGCCGTTTCTCCGGGAAACGATACGGAAACGGCCCGGAGAACTGACGCTGCTCACCATAGGCCCGCTTACCAACATCGGCATATTGTTTGCCCTCGATCGCGAGATACCGCGGCTGCTGAAGCGGATCGTGATGATGTGCGGGGTCTTTTCCAGCAGGACCGCCGGAGCCGGCCCCGTGGAGTGGAACGCGATATGCGATCCGGTAGCCGCGGCGATCGTCTACAATACGCGGGGCGTCGAGAATCTTTCCGTGGGGCTGGAGGTGACGTGCCGCTGCCGGATGCCGGCCGACGAGTGCCGCAGGAGGTTCCGCGGGGGAGCGCTGGACGTGGTGGCCGCGGCGGCAGAGGTTTGGTACGCAGTAAATCCCGAGATCATCTTCCACGATCCACTGGCTGCCGTATGCATATTCAGACCTGAAGTGTGCGAGTACCGGCGGGGACTCGTCGAAGTCGAACTGGCGAGCGAGAAGGTAAAAGGCATGACGCACTTCGACGCGAACGCCCCCGAAAAGCCGCACACGGTCGCCTTCAAAGTGTCGCCGGAAAAGTTCTTCGAAGAGTATTTCGGAACGGTAACCGGCGCTGCCGCGAGGTGAGAGCGGCGTGTGCGCTTCTCGCATCGCCCGGGACGGCTAAGAGCCTATTCGAAAACCGCCGGCGCGGAAGCGGTACCACTGCCTGGCGGGGGAGTTTTTGGACAGGTACTAAGGGGCGAAGACGGGAGACCGGTGGATTCGATGGAAAGGGGAGGGAGATGCCCCTGGCCGGGCGGGCGGAGCGCGGTCGCCATGACCGGTCCGCGGCCGCCTGCGCGCCGCCGCCACGGCAACCGGCGCTTCCCAGGGCGGAGAGAGCCGGGCAGGTGGGTCGGAGGGAATTACGCAGGGAGGAGAAACCTTATGGGCGCGAATGCGATAGGGATCGAGAACGACTTCGAGTGCGCCAACCCGGGAGGGCCCGGGGGCGTGGAGCGGATCGGCCCTGACGAGTTCCTCATCAGGCCCTGGAGCGAGGACGGCGACGGCAACTACAAGTTCCGACTGGACGTCGCGGCGGTCAACGGATCCGGCACCACAGCCAGACTGCGCCTGCGGATAGACTGGGAAGACAGGGAGTATATGGACTGCCGGGATTACGTCCTTATCGGTCGCGGCGCGGAGTGGCGGTGGGTGCCGGCGGCGGTCGAGGGGTCCGTCGTTTCTGCGACGGCCGATGTCCCGCCCGGCAGGTGGAACATATGCATGCATCCGACGTACGACTTCGAATCGCTGGCGGCGGACAGGAGGCGCGCGCGGGAGGCGGGATTTTCGGAGGAGGTCTTCGGGAAAAGCTTCGAAGGGCGGGATATGGTCGCGCTCTCGGCCGGCAGGACAGGAGCTCCGGTCATATTCGTCGTGTCGCGCTTCCACCCCTACGAGACGGCCGGGACGCACGCGATCTCCGGAATGATCGAGGCGCTCGCCGCCGATCTGGCAAAGGGCGGGCCGCTGACTTCCGCCTTCAGGTTCGTTATCGTCCCGATAGCGAATCCCGACGGAGTGGCCGGCGGATGCTGCAAGAGGTCGAGGGCCGGCGGGCCGGACCTGTGCCACGAAGGCGCCGACTCACCCGACCCGGCGGGCAGGGCTCTCGTTGGATTGCTGGCGCGCCTCCGCCCCAGGGGCTACCTCGATCTGCACGGCTGGATGCATCGCGACGATGACGGCCTGGCGTACTCAGACGAGGAGGCGCGCGACGAATTCCTGGCGGAGATCGGGGGCGATCCGCTCTTCAACAAGGCGTGGAAGGGACGATGCATCTCCGGAGGTCCGCCCAGGCCGGGAGATTTCTGCCGGCGCGCCCACGCCGATCACGGAGCCGTCGCGTTCATAATGAGCCCCTCGTGGTTCGGGCGAGACGTTCCGAAGGTGCGGGAGTTCGGGCGCAGAGTGCTTTCGGCTTTCGCCTCGGTACTGAGGCGACGGGTATAAGAGCCTGCCCGGAAACTTCCTGCCGCAAGGTCAAGATCGCGTAGTCCCAAGCTGCGAGGTGGCAGGTTTTTGAATAGGATCTGCTTGTCTGCCCAAGAACATCGCGCCGGGCAACGGGAATCGCTGAGCACATAAGCTCCGCGCCGGCGGTTTCCGGATAGGCTCTGAATCCCGGCGCCGCGGCGCGGTGCGTATCAACGCGATGAGCGGGACGGCAACCGGGCGGCACGCACCGTGCGGGGCATCCTGCAAAAATATGCGCGGCGAAGCTTTCCCCGATACGTTCCCCGCCGCGCCCGGGCACCCGATATTCGACCGGGCGGTCGCACAGCAACGGTGCCGCTCAAGGGATCTGTAGGCCGAAGGGCGGATCGGACGGTATCAAAAAGTCGCCGCCATCTGCGCGGCCTTCGCCATCGCCGCGGCCTCGGCGGCCTTCGCGGCCTCCGGTCCCTCCGCCAGCGTCGGCTCGACTTCTATGGAGCGGATGTCGGTGAAACCGATGAATCCGAGCGCCGCCTCCAGATATTTACGCTGGAAATCGTACGCTTCCATGCCTGAACCCGGTCCGTACGATCCGCCTCTGGCATATACGGCGAGCGCCGGCTTGCCTGTAACCAGCCCCTTGTATCCTTCGGAGGGCGAGAACGAAAAGGTCAGGCCGGGCTGGATGATGACATCCAGGTACTGTTTGAGGCGGTACGGGATGCCGAAGTTCCACATGGGCACGGCGAAGACGTACGCGTCAGCCGATGTGAAAACGCGAATCGTCTCGATTACCTTCCCCCATATCGCTCTGTCGGCGGCCGACGGAGACTCGCCGCGCATCACGGCGAACTTCGCGCTCACCGCCGGTCCGTCGAATGGCGGGATATCGGCTTCGAACAGATCCAAGGATTCCACAATCCCGTCCCTGTTCCTGTTCTTCCAAGCCGCCACAAAAGCGTCGGCCACCCGAACCGAATGCGACCTTGCGCCGCGCGGCGAACATTTAACGTAAAGCAGTCTTCTTGAGGCCATCGGTCCACTCCTTCCTTTCCCGGCGGTCCTTCCCGTCGACATTCTTCGCACCCCCGGTCTCCGTGCTGCCTTCTCACGATACGGTCGCGTACTTCCGTCCGCAAGGCCAGTACTTCTCCGGCTTCCGGCTCATTCACCGTAACGCGCAATTGTTTACCGCCTTCGGGCGGCGCTGCCGCAGCGGCGTGCCCGAACGGTACAACAGTGGCGTTACTGCAAATATGGCCGCTCTGCCCGCTGCTATCTCACAATACGGATACGGCAAACAATTACTGTAACGCCCGGCCCACATACCAGTTGGGTCAGCATCTGATTCCCGATCCGTCCACCGCGCATTCGCATCCGCTTTTAGAGCCTATCCGGACCCTCCAGCCAAGGGCTTATACGCTCAGCTGGGCCTACTGCTCAGAGGGGAGTTTTTTTGGATAGGCACTTACGGCGCCGTCCCCTCCTTGACCTGCTCTTCCCCCGCCGCTGATTCCGAAGTTCCGGCGGCCTCCGATGCCCCCGACACCCCCTTGCCTCCGACCGCGCCGATCGCGTCGCCAATCTGCCGTAAATATATGTCTCTCACCCAGCTCCAAGGCATGCGGTTGGACGTTGCCCCCACGTTCAACGCCGGGGATTTCCCACCCTTCACAATGTAGGAGCGGTGATCGGGAGTGTTTACGAGCGGTATGAACGTAACCTTGCCGTTTTCGAGGACGATCTGGACGCCAAGCTGCTCGTAGTTGAGCTTTTTGTCCCCGTACATTCTGGCGAGGAACGCCGGAGCCTTCCCGCCTGTAGCCTCAATTATCTTCGCGGCCATTCGGATATCGAGCACGGTCGGTTTTCCCGGCCGGCCCTCGGCGCGAAGTATGAGATCGAAACGGGACGGTTCGCGCCCGCATATCTCAAGCCCCCTGAGCGAACCGGCCAAGATACCCGTGGCGCTTCCGATCCTGCCGGCGATTGGCGGCCAGGATGTCAGCTTTTCGATGTCCACGTTTATGAAATCGAGGGATAACCCGAGCGTTACGGCAGGCGTGAACATGTTCGAGATCGAGATGTCATACAGGCGGAAGCTGCCGCCGAACATCTCCCAGTCGAAGCCTCCCTCCATGGCAAGCGTCACGCCGCCAAACGGCCCGCGCTCGGCCGCCAGCACCCCCCGCGTTATTCTGCCGGCTACCGTCGCATCGAGGGGCGGAAGGCCGAGACGGCTGCACAGTTCTTTAAGATCAAGGCCCGGGACGTCCGCGTAAAAGACCAGTCTGGCGTCAGGCAGAAGCATATCGTTTGCGGCCAGACGCGAGATCCTTACGTAGCCGCCCGGAAGCCGCAGTACCACCTCGTTTGCTACTGACAGGGAGTTGATCCCCCGGACGAAATCGAGCGTCTGGTCGTCCATGGCGAGGAATCCATACCGGAACTTCCGCACCATGAGCTTTCCCGTGGCCGATCCCGGTCCGGGAACAGCGGCCGGACGGGGATCGGCGTCCCGGCTGGAAGGAATTGTGCCCTGAGAAGAAACGTTGCCGGACCTGCCGGTCAAAACATCCGGTGGAAGGATCGCGCCGAAGGCGCTGGGAGGGGCGGCGAGGAGGAAAGGTATCTCGCCCGATACACCCCCGATCTCCAGCGACTCGAATCTGGTCGAGACCTCGCGCAGGACGATCTTTCCTTCAGCGGAAAAGGCTCCCCGGCGTATCGCGACCTGTCCCCCGGCGTCGAGGCTGCCTTTGAGCGGCATCGCGGCCAGCGTAGGATGTGTCGCTTTCAGGTTTGGAGCGAGCAGGCCGGCCCAGACCTCGCCCAGGTCGCAGGCTGCCATCCCGACTCTCCCCCGGAATCCCCAGCCGGTCGCGGGACTGAAATTGAGGTTCCCTTCGGCAGAGAGCATTCCCAGACGGCCGGCCGAGACATCCAGACGCACCCCTCGAAATCCGCCATGCGGTGCTTCGCTGGGTCCCGGCCGCGCGTGGATCCTGACTTTCATCGGCCCCGCCGGAAGTTTCTCAAGGTAGAACGTCCCGCCTATCAGAACTTCGGCATCTGTCAACTCTGCCTCGGCGAGGAGCGTTCCTATCCCTTCCGAGCTCCCTTCGCCCTCCGCCTCAAGTCTTACCCCGACGCGATCCCCCATCGTGTTTCCGTCTGGCGACTCGAATTTCCCGCCGGAAACCTCCAGGCGGACGCGGCCCTTCGCCGACCATGGTTTGCCTGCGGCCGTCCCCTTCCATGCGAACGGAGCCAGCTCAACCTCGCCCTTCAGTTTTCCGTCGAACTTCCACCCGGGGCAGGGATCGAGGCCGCGCCCTCTCAGGAAAGCCAGGATGTCCGCTGCGGTGGACTCGGGAAGCCTGAGGCGAACAGGCCCGACCTCTCCAGATGCTGGGTCCGCCGTTCCCTCGACGCGAAGGTCCGCGACTCTCAGCTTCGGACACGCGACGGCGACCTCGAAGCCGATCTTGCCGCCACCGGCCGGCATGGCCCGGACATCCACCGCGATGTCCTCCAGCCCCGGCAACCGCACTTCGATCCTTCCGCGATCAAAACGCCACGTCCCCTCGCTCATCGCGGCGGTTATCTCTACCCGCGCTGGCCGGGAGCCAAGCGGGAAGCGTCTGCCGGCTACCGAAAAAGCTTCCGGCGCGAAAGTCCCCGAAACGAGCGCCCGCCCGCCGGAGATCGAGACGGCGACCGAGCCGTCCAGTCCTTCCAGCCGGAGCAGACCGGCCGGATCGCCGAGGGAAACTCCCTCAAAGGTCAGCGCGGCCGACAGGGACGGAGCGTCGCCAAGGATGTCCGCGGCCTCCAGTTTCCCGATTGCCACGCGCCCGGAAGCAGCGATGCCCGCTTCGGCCGAGCGGAGGATCCGGCACAGCGATTCCAGATCGAGCGCGATCCCGCCGGCCGACAGGCCGATCTTCAACGTTCCATCCCCGCCTCGTCTGATGTCCAGCCGTCCGTCCCTTGCCCGGACCGCCGGCGCGGCGTCAAGCGAGATTCCGCTAAGGGAAAGCTCTGAAAAATTTCCGTCGGTCGAAACCATGGCCGACGCGGCCAGCGGCGGCGTCTGCATCGCGGCCGGAGGCCTGCCGAAGGTAATCGTCCCCTCAACTTCGATCTGCCCCTCAAGCGCCTTCGCCTGCTCCGCAGGGCGGAAAGAGAACGATCTCAGACGGACGACGCCGCGACCTTCCAACGGCGACCGGCGGAAGACATCGAACTGAAGCATAGCCGGATGCGAGAGGACTGATCCCAGATCAAGATCAGCGGCTACGTCCTCCACCTCGATGATCCCTGGCTGGCGCAGGTCCAGAAGGCACGCCATGCGTCCCAAAGATAACAGTTGGGACCCGCGGAGGCCGGATGCGGAAAGCCCGCGGACGCGTAGTTTCGTATCCTCCAGCTCCAGGTTAGCGCGACCGCCCCGGAACCCCAGGGATACGCCCCTGGCGGGCGCCTCAAACAGCAACGGCCCCCATGTGGCCGTCCCGGCGGCGCGTACGGACGCCCCTGCCGGGCCGGTCGAGACGATCCCCTCCACGTCCCGCAGATTCAGGAATCCTTCGATCCTGATCGCCTCCATGTCGGGAATCTTCAGCCCGGCCAGTACTGCCG
Source organism: Planctomycetota bacterium (assembly GCA_026417845.1). Taxonomy (GTDB): domain Bacteria; phylum Planctomycetota; class SZUA-567; order H5-PLA8; family CALKMO01; genus CALKMO01. Next base: position 10,247 of record JAOACM010000010.1, read on the forward strand.
CCGAATCGAGGCGCGCATCAGGGATGCGGAACCGGAGCGGTGCCCACGTCCGGCCGTCAAGGGTCAGCGAGCCGCGTATCCGCCCGATACCCTCCGCCTCCACCTCAGCATCCTCGATCTCGACAGTCCTTCCGTACTCCCGCCACGTTCCGGACAGGCGCGCGACGACATCGCCGGGGACCATCCCCCATCCGTCGAATTCGATCCTGGGGTCTTTCAGCCTGACAAAAAATTCCGGCCTGGCGCCTCCTCCGATCTTCTGCATGCTCCCGCGAATAGAGGCGAGTCCCGACAGGTGCCGTATACCGGGAAGTATCTCCCTGAGCTTCGGCAGCACGTCTCCGGCAAGATCCAGATCGAGGGCCTCCGGCATCGCCAGGAGATATTCCGGCTCGAAGTCGAGGGAATCCACGTCTACCGCCCCCCGGAGCAAGAGGCGGCCCCTTATCTCCTCCTTCCCTCCCGATTCGAAAACCGTGTCCGCCTCGATGCGGTACGAACAAAGCGAGCCGGGCGCGAGGTCGCGGAGCGAAAGGCGGACGTTTACCCATCGCCTGCGCCATGTGCCGTCGTCGAAGGACAGCCTTCCGCCGGATGCTTCCGCCTCACGCAGCACCACCCGCATCGGTTCGCCGGATTCCGGGATCCGGATGTTGTATCCGCCGTCGGCAAGCTTCCTGATCGAGACCTCCGGGCGTTCGAAGTATATCCCGTCTATCTCTCCGCGAAGCAGGCCCGGTACGGACCACCTTACGCGGGCGATCGGGAATCTCGCCGCGGGTTCTCCTCCGTCCGGCGATTCCCAGACGAGGTCCGAGATATCCAGGCCGGACAGTCCGGAGGTCCTGACGGAGCCCACGCGCCACATTCCCCCAAGCCCTTCGCCAAGGCGCCTCTCTAGCATCCCGTTCAACGCGCCGGCATTCACGGCGACCCATGCGGCGATAAGGACGAGGGCCGGCAGGAGGATGATGACTATCGCGGCGAGTATGGCAGCGATCCGGCGTGCGGGCCAGCCCCTGTCCGGAAGGTGGGCGGGTGTTCCCGGAGATGCCGGCACGAAGTTGCTGGCTCCTCCTGGCGGCACGCCCTCCGGCCGCGAGGCATCCCAGCAATCCTTCGTGTCGCCGTTTCCGTGCGGATACACCACTGTATCTCCACGATCGGATAAAGGCCCGTCCGAAAGCCTCCGGCGCACAGCTTATGCGCTCAGCGCTCCCCTCCGCCCGGCGGGGAGTTCCGGATTGGTCCTAAGCCGCGGCACGCCCGGTCGCGCACTACTCCAGGTTCTGGTGCCTGGCCGCCATGCGACCCTCGCTCTGGCGGAGCTTCCTCATCAGATCCAACACCAGCGCCTCCAGGCATATGAGCGCGCACTGTTCGAAGAGGCTCCCGGCGAACTGAGTGCTCGCCGGTTTCCCGCGTTCGCCAGACCGGGCCGGAATTGTCACTTTAAGATCGGCACCGGCCGCAAGCGGAGAATCAGGATCGGCTGTTATCAGTGCCACACGTGTGCCTACCCTGTGCGCCCGTTCGGGGAGGTGCAGCAATCCGCCAGTCCTGCCGGATCCCGACACTATTACCAGCAGGTCGCGCGCCCCGCAGGCCGGGGCGGTGGATTCACCCAGCACATGGACCTGTCGCCCCAGGTGCGTAAGCCTCACGGCAAACATCCTGGCCACGAGGCCAGATCGTCCAGCCCCAGCCAGGAATATGCGACCCGCGCAGGCTATGGCCTCCGACAGTCCCAGGATTTCCCGCCGGTTTATCCGCACCATACACCGGCCGATTTCGGCGAGTATTTCGCCGTACGGGAAGAAATCCCGCCCCTTGGACGGGCGCGCGGCAGCGGCCCGCGCCAGCCTCCGTGACGAGCGCTTTCGCATTGCGCCTCCGCCTGAAACGGCTTAAACTGCTTACTGGCTTCCGTCGGTCCCCGGGTAAAAGCCCGGGCGGGGACGAAGCGACGTTAATTCTGAGCGGGAATCCCCGGCAGTCAAGGCATGGCCGGGAACCGCCGGCGCCGTTTCCAAACGCGTGCCGACCTTATCCGCGCCCGGCGGACACGCGGAAGACTTCGAAGCTGCCCCGCGAGGCTCGCGGGACGATTCGAAGGACGTGCCTGCGAGGCATCGCCCACCGGAATTGGCGGGCGGGGATCCAGTCGCGGAGGCATCAGGCGTAATCCGGGATGCCGGCGGAACGGCGCCGCCGGGAGCGGGCGCCGGACGGGGAGCCGCCGCCGGCAGCTTGGAGCGAGGCGGATCCATGGCCGACCCATCCCTCAACGGGGAACCGATGCGTGGCATGCCCGAGCGGCTCGGTTCATGCCGCATCGTGGGGCTGCTCGCGCGCGGCGGCTTCGGCTGGATATATCGCGGAGTGCAGGAACCGTCAGGGCGAGAGGTGGCCGTCAAGGTGCTTCCGCGCGAATTCGGCGACGAGACGGAAACGTCCGCGCGGTTCCACCGCGAGGCGCAGTCGGCGGCGCGCCTCGATCACCCAAACATCATCAAAATATACGAAACCGGCGCGGACGGCGGCTACCATTACATCGCTATGGAACTGATTGACGGGCCCAACCTCGAACGGTACGCGGAGGCACGCGGCGGCACTCTTGAGGAAGGCGAGGCGGCCAGGCTCATCCTCCAGGCCGCCGAGGGGCTCGGCTACGCCCACATGCGCGGGGTCTTTCACAGAGATGTCAAGCCCAGCAACCTGCTGGTCACTCCGCAGGGAAAGCTGAAGATAGTAGACTTCGGCCTCGCGGTGATATACGACATCAGTACCAGGCTTACCCAGACCGGCCTCTGCGTGGGGACGCCGTACTTCATGAGCCCGGAACGATGCCAGGGCTTCCGCGGGGACGCGCGATCCGACATCTATTCGCTCGGCGTTACGCTTTATGTCCTGACGACGGGCAAGATGCCCTTCGACTTCAGGGAGATAGCCGACATCCTGCGCGCGCATGTACGGGCGCCAAGGCCTGATCCCTGGACCCTCAACCCGAACCTCAGCCCCGCCATGCGCAATATCATACTCAGGTGCATGGCGAAGAGGCCCGAGGACCGGCCTCAGAGCGCCCTGGAACTGGCGCGCGACCTTAAACCGCTGGCGAAGACCGGCACAATCTCCGAGGCGTCTCAGATGGCGCGCGCGAAAATGTCCGAGGCCACAACGGTCAAGGAGACGGTCCCGGAGGCGGCACCGGAGGGAGGCGCGACCGGACCGGGCGAAGGGATCAGACCGGGCGTCGCGATCGGGGCGGCCGGCGCGGCCGGACAGGCATCCCAGGCTGGCAACGCCGGCAAAGGCGCGGCGATCATTGCCGGACCTGCGTCCGCCGGACAGTCGCGGTCGCAGCAACCGTCGCCGGAAACCCCGGCCCGTCCGATGCACCGCCGCCCCACCGGCATGGTTCCGCCTCCTCCGCCACCGCCGCCCGACTGGACGAAGCGTCCCTCCTCGCGGCGCTCTCCGCCCCTCCCCGACGCGGGCGCAAAGGCCGGCGACCCGGACAAAACGCCGCCGACATCTTCGCGCCTCCGTCCTGTCCCCGGCGACAAGCCGCAGGCGGACGCAAATCGCGACAGCGAAGGCGGGAAACGGGACTGATCACGATATCCGTATCGCGCTCTTGCGTAATTGTTTGCCGTTCTCAGGAAGCGGTTGCTGCTGGTGGTGCGCACGACCCGGGGCGGCAACAGCGCGCCACGAACGAGTGCGCTCCATCCGCTGTGTCCCGACATTAAGTGGCGGTAAACTATTACGCCCCTCCCCGCAGGTCCCGGCTGGCCACCGGTCCGCCGCGTCCCCGCCGCTATTTACCGCGCTGGAGGGAATTTGCGCCCCAGCGCCTCCTCGTAGACTGCCAGCACGTTTTCCACCGGCGTATCGGGCTGTATGCAGTGCGCCGGAGAGAATATGTATCCGCCGCCCCTCGCTATAACGTCGAGGCGGTGGCGCGCCTCCGCGCGACATTCCTCCTCCGTCCCGAACGGCAGCGTCTTCTGGGTGCTGATCAGACCGCAGAACGCGAGTTTTCCCTTCCACGCCGCGCGTATCTTCTCCGGATTCATGCCCGGCGGCTCGGGCTGCATGGCGTCGAGTATATCCAGCCCCATCTCGACGAACGCCGGCATGACCTCGTGAGTATCGCCGCACGAATGCATCATGGCCTTCGCCCCGAACTCGTGCGCCAGGTCGTAGAACCGTTTCAACCGCGGCCGGAACACATCGTCGAATTTGCGCGGGGAGAAGAGGCGCCCGTTCTGCGTCCCACAATCCTCTCCCAGACACAGGATATCCACCTTCCCCCTGGCGGCTTCCAGTCCCCGCCGGAGTATCCCGTAGCAGATGTCCACCCGCCTGTCTATTATCGCCATCCCGACCTCGTCGCCGGTCATTATGTCGGTCAGCACCTGCTCCATCCCGCGGCCCCGGGACACGCCGTTGACGATGTCCGGGAAGCCGGCTCCGCCCAGGCAGATGGCGTATCCTCCGGCCTCCAGCTTCCGGCACTGATCGGGGATCGTGGAGTAGTCGAAGTCGTCCGGGCCCGGCCAGGGGTATTTCTCCACGTCGTCGAGCGTCTTGAGCCGCGCCAGCGGCAGCTCTACCGCCTCATCATAGGTTCCCTGCGCAGCGTTCGAGATCCGCCGATATCCGGTTCCCCACATGTCGAAGTGCAACCCGTCGCGCGGCTCTTTAATCTTTCCCATGTACTTCGGGGCGACCGTCCGGAAGTCCACGCCGAGGGCGCGGAGGATGTCCTTGGTCCCGAGCCGGACCTCGAGCTTCTCCTTCATCTCCGGCGTAAGGTAGATCTGTATCGGTACCCGATCCGGTTCCTTCCACGCCAGCGAACAGAGCACGCGTTCCTTGGACGTCATTGACGCCTTCATGATCCCGCCTCCCTGTCCCTGTCGGCGGCGCCGCCTCTCTCCCTCCAGCCGTGCGCCGCTGACGATGCGCCAAGGTTCATTTTCCCACGCCGCAACCCGCGTGACAAATGAATAAGCTTTGCGTATCCTTCGCGTGTGCCGTTCGAAGGAAACGCGATGCGGCGGCGTACTATTGCGGCCGGCTCCGCGGGCGGGGGTTCTGCCGCTGCTTCCGCCGGACGGAACAGGCGGGGCGCGCCCCCCGGAAGGCCTTACCCCTGGAGGAGGCGTCCTGCCGGGCTGCTCCGGCGGCGGCCGCGAGCTCCGCAATCGGCACGCAGGCCGGATGGGAAGCTCGCCGTCCGGATGAGTCGGTCAGGTAAAGAGGGGGGATCAGCATGCCGCGCCTGCTTTATCTCGCGCGCCACGGCACGACCGGACCGGCATATGCCGGGAGATACGTCGGAAGCACCGACGCCCCGCTGTCTCCGGAAGGGAGGGAAGAAGCTGCGGCCCTTGGGAGGCGGTTCCGCGGGCTGGGCATAGAGAAATGCTTCTCAAGCCCGCTGCGCAGAGCGAGGGAGACCGCGGAGATCGCCGCCGGGCCGCTCGGCGTGCCGCTCGCGGTTGACCCGGACCTGCGGGAGGTGGATTTCGGGGATTGGGAGGGGAAGACGTTCGCGGAAATCCTTGCCGGAGACCCCGCCGGCGTGGAAAAGTGGGCTGCGTTCGCCGGTGACTTCCGGTTCCCGGGCGGGGAGGCGCTGCGGGATTTCGAGGCGCGCGTGGAGGCAGCGGCCGGGCGGCTCGCCGCCGACTGTTGCGGGCGGATCGCGGCGGTGGCCCATGGTGGCGTAGTAAAAGGGATCGTCTGTCGCCTGCTGGGATTACCCCTGCGCTGCCACGTCCTGTTCAGCATCAAGCCGGCCTCGATCACCACGATCGAATTCCGTGACGGCAAACCGGTCCTGGCAGGGTTAAACGACGTCTGCCACCTTGACGGGCGTACGCCGCGGACATCCGCCGCCTCTTCGGCGGGAATCGTGCCGGGATGACGCGTCGCCGGACCATAAAAGAGGGGCGGTACGCGCGGGAGGGGGTACGGCGGGGCTGGAGCGGCGTGGCGCGAGCGGAGCGGGTGCGGGAGGAGGTCCTGAAGCGGCGGACGGCGAACGGCAGGAGGGACAGCTGCGGCGATGGGACGCACTATACTGGTGAGCGGCGGAGGGAGGAGCGGCAAGAGTTCGTACGCGCTCAGGCTGGCGGAATCTTTTCCCGGGCCAAGGCTTTTCGTGGCCACCTGCCCTGTCCTCGACGGCGACGGCGAGATGCTTGCCAGGATCGCCAGGCACAAAGTCGAAAGGCAGAAGGGCGGGTGGGAAACCCTGGAAGAAACGGTGCGGCTGCCGGAGATATTTCGAGAGAGGCGGGATCGCGGCGTGATCCTGGTGGATTGCCTGACCCTGTGGATAAACAATCTTATGTACGAGGCCGAGAGGGCGGGGCGCGAGGTAACCGAGAGCGACATGGCCGACCGATGCCGGGAACTGCTCGACGCGATCACCGGCTGCAGCGGAACGACCGTCCTCGTGACCAACGAGGTGGGGCTCGGCATAATACCGGCCAACGCCGCGGCCAGGCGGTTCCGGGACCTCGCCGGGCGATGCAACCAGATCGTAGCCGCCGCGGCCGATTGCGTTATATTCATGATCTGCGGGATCCCGCTGTTCGTGAAGGGCAGCCTGCCGTCCGGTCGCGACGACGCGGCGGCCGCCGCGGGAGTATGAAGGGACGCGGCGAACGGAATCGGGAGGAGGCGCGACGGAGGGGACGTTTCCGGGTAATTGGTTGCCGTTCTCAGACAGCGGTTACTGCCGGTGGCGCGCACGAAACGGGACGACAACTGCGCGCCACGAACGGATGCACTCCATTCGCTGCGTTCCGATAATAGGTGGCGGTAAACAATTACGTTTCCGGACCGGGATACCGGGGCGGCGGGCGGCGATATCAGTGGCGGTCCGGGCCGCCATAATCCCGTTTGGGCGGCGATACGGTTCGGAATCGGGCGCGCATCCCGGCAGCCGGACATCTTTTCCCGGGGAGAGGACCGGGTGGAGGACGGCAAACGATTACTGGCCGCCGGGGACCGGCGGTTTGGAGGGGGGAAGAGGAGGATATGAATATCCTGGAAAGGGCAATCGCTTCGATCGAGCCGGCGGAGGCTGCTTTCAGGACCAGGGCGCGGGCGCGGCTGGAAAAGTTGACGATGCCTCACTGGGCCATGGGCAGGCTGATGGATCTGGCCGAGGAGTTGGCAGGCATGACCCGCAGCCTGAAACCGCCGACCGAGGGCAGGGTTGTGGTCACGATGGCAGGCGACCACGGGGTGACGGCGGAAGGCGTCAGCAGATATCCGCCGGAAGTTACGCCGCAGATGGTCCGCAACTTCGTCGCGGGTGGTGCCGGGATCAACGCGATGGCCCGCGTGGCCGGGGCGCGCGTCGTGGTGGTAGACATGGGGGTAGCGGCGCCGCTGGACGACCTGGCCGCGGCGGGGAAAATCGTATCGAAGAAGATAGCGCCTGGCACGGGGAACATCGCGAGAGGGCCGGCGATGTCGAGGCAGCAGGCAATTGCCGCCATTGAAGCCGGGATAGGCGTGGCCTTCGACTTGGCGCCGGGCACAGACCTCTTTGCGACCGGCGATATGGGAATAGGCAACACTACGCCCAGCGCGGCCATCGCGGCCGCCGTCCTCGGATCAGATCCGGCCGCCGTCACCGGGCGCGGGACCGGCATTGACGACTCGATGCTGGCGCGCAAGATCGAAACCGTCCGGCGCGCCCTCGCGGTCAACAGGCCCGATCCGCGCGATGGCGTGGACGTCCTGGCCAGGGTCGGCGGGTTCGAGATCGGCGGCATCGCCGGCCTGATCCTCGGCGCGGCGGCCCTGCGCAGACCGGTGATAGTGGACGGCTTCATCTCCTCGGCCGGCGCGCTGATCGCCTCCCTGCTGGCTCCCGCTTCCGCCGACTACATGATAGCGTCGCATAAAAGCGCTGAGCGCGGCCATACGATGGTACTGGAGCGGCTCGGAAAAAAGCCGCTCCTAGACCTGGACATGCGCCTGGGCGAGGGGACCGGTGCGGCGCTGGCGATGCCTCTGGTCGAGGCGGCCGCGAGGTTGCTGACGGACGTGAGCACTTTCGAAGAGGCGTCCGTTTCGGGGGCCGTGGGATGAGCGGACGTGGATCGCTCGGGACCTCGCCGCGGAATGGCCGCCGGACATCTGCGCTCGACTGGAGGCCGCGGCTTCCAGGCGGCGGCCGGACGCCGGGGCGGGCGGCGGATCCGGTCGCCGGGAAGGTCGGAGTCGCGCGATGAAACCGTTCTTCGCCGCCCTTTCATTCCTTACGGTAGTACCGGTGCCGGCCGGCTGGCGCGGGGCCGAGGAGGATCTGGCGCGGAGCGTACCGGCGTTCCCTCTGGTCGGTGCTCTCGTGGGCGGATTGTGCGTCGCGGCGGGATGGGGGGCGCTTGCCATCCTGCCGCCGGCGGCCGCGGCCGTGGCGGCCGTCGCCGCGCTCGCGGCCGTGTCCGGAGCGCTTCACCTGGACGGCCTGGCGGACTCGGCTGACGGCCTTTTCGGTCCGCGCACCAGGGAGCGGGCACTGGAGATAATGAAGGACAGCCGCATAGGCGCGATGGGCGCGACGGCCCTCGTGTTCGTCCTGGCGGCAAAGATCGCCGGGCTGGCATCTCTGGACAAGTCCGCCTTTCTCCAGGCGGCATTCCTCGCGCCGCTGGCCGGACGCTGCGCGCTGGCCGCCGCGATATCGGCCGTACCATATGCCCGGCCATCGGGGCTGGGATCGGTTTTCTACCGGCGCCGGTCTTATCTGAACCTGCCTTGGGCGTGCGCGGCCGCGGCCGGGGGTGGGTGGCTGATCGCCGGTACTGCGGGGCTGGCGGCCTCCGGTGCGGCGTTCGTCGCGGCACTCCTCGCCTCGCTCTACTCAATCCACAAGATCGGCGGCGCCACCGGCGACACGCTCGGCGCCACCTGCGAACTCGCCGAAACCGCGGCGATACTCGCGTTCGCCTCCTGGCGGCACCCAGGTCTGGCGGCGTGAGAGATCCCTGTTCCCGCACCGCTCTGCTCCTCTCCTCCTGCGGTTCCGCCTCGATGTTTCGCTCCGGCGCTGCCCCAGTTGGATGCTTCCGTCCCCGCGCGGCCTTTTCGGTTAGCGCGAACGCGCCTTGCCAAGGCCGCGCCGGGGAAGTAGCGTAGGTTCGGCGCGCGGAAGTGGATAGATCGCGCCGGCGGAAGGAGGAGTGGAGCGTGGCATACCTGATAATCCGCTCCGGCCCCCTTGCCGGACGCAGGGTGAAGCTGGGAGGCAGCGCGTTCAGGATCGGCAGGGATCCGTCGTGTTCGCTGTCCCTGGGAGACGGCAAGGCATCCAGGGTGCACGCCGAGATAGCCGAAAAGGATGGCGCGTACGTAATAAGAGACCTGAAGAGCAGCAACGGCACAAAGGTGAACGGCAGGGAGATATCTGCGATCACCCTGTCCGATGGGGACCGGATCGAGATAGGGGAGACTGAGATCGAGTTCCGCGCCGGATCAGCGGAGGTTCCGGCCGGGACCGGTCGGGTCGAGGCGGGAGAACGGTCGGTGGATGCCACCGCCCTGAGGGTGGCGGAAGGCGGAGGCTGGGAAGAGTCGAGAAACAGCGGAGCGGGCGGAGGACCGGCCGGAACGGAAGAAGGCGGCGCGGAGGCCGGCAGGAACTTCGAGACGCTGAGGATCGAGGATATCTCGCTGCTGCGCGCGCCGCCCCGGGACACGACGCGGCGTGCGCCCGGCAAGGTCGCGCCTCCGGCCGTCCCGGAGACCGACCGCCTGGCCGACGCCCTGCATTTTCTGGTCGAGGTCGGGAAGGCGTGTTCGGAGAGCCGCTGGCTGGACGAGCTTTTCGCCGTGCTCGCCGACCGCCTCGCGGAGAGGCTGGAAGCCGACCGGGTCGTGCCGATAGTAGCTGAAGGCGCCTCCTGGCGGCCGTCCCGCCCGCCGTCGGGTCCTGGCGGAAAAAAGTTCGGTGCCGTGCCGCTGTCGAAGACTATAGTCGAACACGCGCTCTCGACGCGCCTGGCCGTGCTGACGAATCCGGGGGAGGACGAAAGGTTCGCTGACGCGGCATCCGTTTCTGAACAGGGTATCCGCAGCGCCCTGTGCGTTCCGATCGCGTCCGGCGGCGATCTGCTCGGCCTCATATACGCCGACCGGCTCGGGGGCGAACCTTTCAGCCGCTACGATCTCGAGGTGGCCTCCGCCGCCGCCCTGCAGGCCGCCCCGGCCGTCAGGAACCTGCTGCGGCTCGAGCGCGAGATATCTGCGAAGGAACGTTTAGCCGGGGAGCTTCGCAGCCGGTATAACATACTTGGGGAGAGCGAGGCTATCCGGTCAGTGCTTCGATTCATAGAGCGGGCCGCGCCAACGAAGGCATGCGTGCTGATCCTCGGCGAGTCAGGCACAGGGAAGGAGCTCGTGGCCAGGGCCATCCATTACCGCAGCGCGCGCGCCGACGAACCATTCGTCGTGGTCAACTGCGCGGCGCTGTCGGAAACGCTGGTCGAGTCGGAGCTGTTCGGCCACGCGAAGGGAGCATTCACTGGGGCGACGGGAGAACGGGAAGGCAGGTTCGAGGCCGCCGACGGGGGAACGATCTTCCTGGACGAGGTTGGCGAACTGCCGCTCAACATACAGACGAAGCTGCTGCGTGTACTCGAGCAGGGCGAGATATCCCGCGTAGGCGAGACGCGCGTGCGGACAGTGGACGTCCGCGTGATAGCGGCGACCAACCGCGACCTGGAAGCGGAGGTGACGGCCGGGAGATTCCGCCAGGACCTGTTCTACAGGCTGAACGTTCTCCGGGTGAAGCTCCCGCCGCTGCGGGAGCGGGGAGGCGACGCAGAGCTGTTGCTGGACCGGTTTCTGGCCGAGTTCGCGAGGGCCTGCGGGAGACCGGCGCTCCGCCTCACCGACCGGGCGCGGCGCATGCTGCTTGCCTACCGCTGGCCGGGCAACGTGCGCGAGATGAGGAACGTGGTCGAGCGGCTTGTCGTCCTCGCGTCAGGCGACGAGATCGGCGTAGAGGACCTGCCGCCGGAAATCGCGTCTGGCGCTGGAGCGACCGTGGCGCCGCATGCGCCAGGGGAAAGAATCCCGGCCGCCCTCGGAGAAAGGGTTGCGCCGGACGGGCGTATGGCGCACGATGCCGGCGAGGCGGGCGTCGGGGGGAAAGATGCCCACGGCGCACGAGGGTGGAAACCGCGCCCGCTGGCCGAGGTCGAGCGCGAGCACATAATGCGGGTGCTGGAATATGTCGGAGGCAACAAGAAGCAGGCGGCGGAGATTCTCGGCATAGACCGCAGCACTCTCTACGCCAGGCTCAGGGCCTACGGTCTCGGCGGAGAGGCGGGG
>JAOACM010000113.1 GCA_026417845.1 Planctomycetota bacterium
CCTCGAAGGCCAAGGATCCTTACCGGGCTATCCCACACTCCTGAGTAACAGCAGCGACCTCCTCCTCGCGGTCTCCCTTCGGATGAGGGCCTTTAAGGCGCCCCCCTTTCCTCACGGCATCCGGCTATCCCTCGGCCGGTTGCGCTCCCGCAGAGCCGACCTCCTTAGCCAAAAGCCCCCTTTGAAATCCCGGCCGGCAACCGTTGCCCGCCCGATTTATTCTTGCGCGAGGCCGGCTCGTTTCATAGCTTCTGTCCAAAACTCCCCCGCCAGGCAGTGGGGATTGCTGAGCGTATAAGCTAAGCGCCGGAAGTTTTGGGACAGGCTCTTAGTACTTATCCAAAAAACTTCCCGCCATAAAGTGGGACTCTCTGAGCGCATAAGCTGCGCGCCGAACTTTTTCGGAACGGCTCTTAATAATTGTGCAACAAGGCAGCGACCAAAAACTTTCCGTCAGGAGGCAGAAAACACAGAGCCGTAGGCTTCGCGGCGGCAGTTTTCCGGATGGGTTCTAAGCGCCTGGAGGTTCTCAGCCTCTGGACAGATCGCGCGAATAGAGTTTCTTCGCGCATTCGGGACATATGCCATGCGAAAACTTTGCTTCCGATCTTTTAGTTATATAGGCCTCGAGCTGGTGCCAGTCGCCCTTTTCGTCCCTTATCTTCTTGCATGACGCGCAGATGGGCAGAAGCCCTCTGAGGGTCTTTATCTCCTCGATTTTCTTCCGCAGCTCCTCGTTGGCCGCCTGCAGCTCCCCGGTTTTTTCCGCCACAAGCCTGGCGAGGACTTTGCTTCTTTCCTCTAGTTCCCTGATCGGGTAAGCCTCTCCCTCTCCATGGGCCGTTGTGGGAAGTGATATATGCATGTGTTCTATACGCCACTTCCCTTCGGTTCTCACGAACAGAAGACTCAATCTGAGGAAGTTGAGCTTCACCTCCTGCCTGAGAATGTGCGTGCTTATATTCAGTTCGTACAATGCAACCATGACGTTTTCTGCGGGCTGGCGGACAAGGCTTCTGATTATCGAATAATTTCCCCGCTCGGGAGCCTGCTCGATGTCCCGCCGGTACAGCTTCTCGAGTGTGTCGAGGTCGTAACCGACTTCGTCCGGTCCGGTCCCGTAACAGGTCGCGTCGGGGCCGAACATGCTCAGAGTCGCCGAAGCGTCTCTATCATGCAGGTATTTTTCGAGGTAGTCGGCCGGGATCCGGTGCGGCGAGTCTTCCATCCTGCGGTTCCTTGTGCCCGTAATTGTTTACCGCTCTCAGGCAGCGGCTGCTACTGATGGGCGCGCGAACCGGGGGCGACGACAGCGCGCCGCGAACGGATGCGCTCGCTCCATCCGCCGTGCCCCCACATCAGGGGAGGCGACAAACAATTACTTTTACCCTAGCGATCCGGTCGAACCGGAGTCCGCACCCGGCCGCATTCCCTGACGGCGGCCGCTTCGACGCGACGCTCGGAGGCCGGAATTGAAATCCCAGCCGCGAAAACCGCAACGACATCATGATTATGGCAGCTCGTTCCTGCGCCGCAATATCCATTCCGCGGTCACAAGGGCTACGAAGGCCGCGAACAGGATGGGCGAGTCGTACAGGCGCAGCTCGAAGCGGCGGCGCCTGTGGCGTTCCTTTTCCTTAATGGCGGAGACGAGCGCGTCCGCTTCGGAGAGCCTTACGCATGTCCCGCCGGTCGCTTCCGATATGCGGCGCGGCAGGCGGTCGTCCGCGTCTGGCCTTTCAAATTCCAGGCTGGGCCGCCCGACGGCGAACCTGAGCCGGACGGATCCGGCCGGATTTCCGTCTCCCGATGCCGATACCGTCGCCTCGTAAGATCCGGGCGCCGGCGGGACAAAGCCGGCCTCATACTCGCCCGGGCATTCCTCGCCGGGTGTAAGCGTCAGCGTTCCGGAAAAGCCTCCCGGTCCGGCCAGGGCGGCTGATACTGCGGCGTCGGATACGGTCCGGCCCATGGCGTCCCTGACCTGCGCGTATATCGTCACGCGTTCCCCGGGCCTGTAATGCGCCCTGTCGGTCCAAGCCGCCAGCGGTCCGCTGCCGGAGCCGGCGGATTTGGCCTCCTCGGATGCCAGCCATCTGATCAGCTGCCCCCAGAACTTGTGATATGGCGTCGCGCGCCCGGCGCCGGACTGGACGGTAAACCACGGCCATGTCGGGCCGCCGGTTACGGCGGCGGTGCGTCCCTTGCCGGCCTGAACGACGGCCACCACCGGGAGCGGCCTGTTGTCTTCCGCTCCCTTCCTGTCGGGGCGCACCGCCAGCGCCTCGGCGGCGGGCTCCGTCCCGCGCGTGACGTTGAACAGTTCCAGCGGCTGCAGCGCCTCGGCCGGGGCGGCATCCGGCGCCGGGAAAAACCCGGCCATCCCGCTCATCGCCGGGTGCGCGCGTCCGGCGGCCGTCAGGACCATACTGTATTTCCCGCTCTCGACCGGGTCGCCTCCGCCCATGCGGACCGGCATGATCTGGGCCAGCGGAGTCTCGTGCCATCCGCCGGCGCCGAACGATCCCTCGCCGGCGATCATCAGCAGCCCCGCCCCGGCCTCGATCCTCTCCCTCAGATTCCGGCATGCCGCTGGCGACAGGTGCTTCGCCTCGAGGCTGCCGATTATGAAGACATCGAAGCGGTCCATGGCATCCCTGGTTTCGGGCATGGCGTCGAGCTTGATGCCGGATGCGTCTCCCCGCTGCATGAACCGTCCAGGCCCGGTCCTGATCAGGAGGATGGCGTTTATGTGGGGGTCGCCCAGGAGGAGGCGCCCGAGGTATTTCGATTCTCCCCTCGGGATGTCGGCGTACAGGACCTTTATGCGCGGCTCGGTGACCTGGAGCAGGAACTCGGACTCGTTGTTTTCTCTTATCTTCTCGCCCGGCTTCAGCGCGATGCGGACCTTATATGTCTGTACGCCGATCTTTCCCGGCGCGAATCGCAGCTTGACCTCCTGGTCCCCGCGGCGGTTTTCCAGTCTGAAGGTCTGCCGCACCAGTTCCCGCGCCTCAGCCGGCCCGGCGCCCTGCCCGCGCGATTCCTGGATCAGCGAGACGTCCGCAGTCTCGCCCGGGAAGCCGCTCGATCTGACGTATACGGATATCTCCGTCAGCTCATCCGCGGAGGCGCGGCGGGGCGTTCTGACGTCGCTTATGGCGATGTCTGCGAACGACTCGCCGGCGGTCAGCGCCGACCCGACGACGACGCAATCAACCGGAACCCCCAGCGCGGCGAGTTTCGGGACCGGATCGGCCCCTGAGTTGTCGGCGCCGTCGGTAAACAGTATGATGCGCGAAAGGTTGATGACCTGCGATGCCGCGGCGGCGACCGTGTCGCCCAGCGCGGTGATCTCGCCGTCGGGCACGGCCCTCAGCAGCGCCCGCGGGCCGTCGAGGCGGGCGGTCGCGGCACCGACGAGGAACAGCGATACGTCGCAGTCACCGGCCAGGCGCGCGTACAGCCCGCCATCGTCGCAGAGCAGGTTGCGCACGGAATGAAAGCGTGCCGGCCTGTGCTCGACGTCCGATATACCCATGGACTTCGAATTGTCCACGCAGACCGCGATGGCGGGTTTCTCGCCGCTCCTTTTTTCGAAGGATATCGCCGGCCTGAACATCGCCAGCAGGAGGGCTGCGACGGCTCCCAGGCGCAGGGCGATCAGGCGCAGCAGGAGGGGTCTGTCGAGGCGTTCGGAGATGCCGCGGAAGGAAAGGATCGTCAGCCCGATGGCCGTGCAGGCGGCGGCCAGAAGCAGCCATGCGCCGGCCCAGGGAGCGTCGAAGGCGAGCCTGATGTCGCTTATGCCGAACATCCGTACCGCCCTCCGGACCGCGCCCCGGAAGCGCCGCGGCATCCGGCGGCGCCGCCGGCGCGCCTCCGGGCGGTCCCCGGTCACGGCGCGTCGTATTTTATCAGCGAGTGGACCTCGTATCCGCCGAGCCTTTCCCGGCCCTTCAGGAATGAGAGCTCAATGACGAAGGCGCACCCGGCCACCTTCCCGCCGGCCTCTTCGACCAGGCGCGCGACGGCGGCTATGGTGCCGCCTGTGGCGATCAGATCGTCAACCAGAAGCACGCGCTCGCCGGGAGAGATCGCGTCCGTGTGGATAGCCAGAGAGTCGGTGCCGTACTCGAGCTCGAAGCTGGCCTCCCTGTACTTCCACGGCAGTTTTTTCGGCTTGCGTGCGGGGACGAAGCCCGCGCCGAGCCTGAGCGCCACTCCGGCGCCGAACACGAACCCTCTGGCCTCGGCCGCCACCACCTTGGCTATGCCGCGGCCTTCGAAGGGGGCCGCCAGCGCGGCGACGGCCCGAGCGAAGGCATCCGGATTTGCCAGCAGAGGGGTGATGTCCTTGAAGACGATCCCTTTCTTCGGAAAATCCGGGACGTCCCGGATATGGCGGGCCAGGTCTTTCATCGCTTTTCCTCCCGCCGGACGGGCTTTGTCCCGTCAGGCTCGCCGCACTTGGGGCCGTGCCTGTCCGCTCCGGCTTCGCCGCTCCGGGCTGTGATTGCAGCGCGCCGGCCGGACCTGGTAACGCGGCGCCGCGGCGGTTTGGCCGCCCCGGCGGCCCTCCCGCCGGTTTCCTTCCCGGCCGAACCGCCCGTCAGGAACAGGTTCAGCTTCCTCAGCGCCTGGGCTTCGATCTGCCTTACGCGTTCGCGCGTCAGGCCTATCTTATCGCCTATCTCCTCGAGCGTCATCGGGTCGCGGTCCTCCAGCCCGAACCGCATCTCTATGATCCGCCGCTCCCGCTCGGTCAGGGCCAGGTCTATCGCCTTCGCGAGCGCTTCCCTGTCGTATTCGGCCAGTATCCCCTTCGACTCCTCCTCCGCCGGCAGCCCGGCCACCATGTCGGCAAACTCCGCATCGGAATCCGCCCCGCCGAACCGCCCCGTCAGCGCCGAGGCGCTTATCGCCTTCCTGACAGCCGCCAGCCGGTGGGGCGGCAGCTTCAGTTCGCGCGCGATCTCGCCGTGCGCCGGTTCCCGGCCGAGCTTCTGCGCGAGCCGCGCATGGGCCTTCTTCCACTTGGATACTATCTCCACCATGTATGCCGGAATGCGGACGGACTTGACCTTGTTTATCAGCGCCCGCCGGATCGTCTGCTTGATCCACCACGAGGCGTACGTGGAGAACTTGCACCCCTGATCCGGCGAGAAGCGCTGGACCGCCTTGAGCAGCCCGATATTGCCTTCCTCTATCAGGTCGAGGAGGCTCATCCCCCGGTCCACGTAATTCTTCGCCACCGCGACGACGAGGCGGAGGTTGCTGCGGATCATCCGGTCGCGCGCCTCGGGATCGCCTCTGGCGACGCGGGCCGCAAGTTCCCGCTCCTCTTCCGGCTTTAGCAGCGGATACCTGCTGATCTCGGACAGGTATATATCAACTTCCGAATCGGCGATGGCGGACACCTCCAATGTCGCGGACTTTCCCGCCGTCACGGCGAGCCGTCCGTATTTACCAGAAAGGCGCCGGCGGTCCTGTCCGCCGAGGGCGGGCCGCGCCGGGGCATGGCGGAGCGGCCCAATAGGCCGGACGGGGGACAGGAAACGGCCCGACGGAGCCCCTCGAATCCGCGACGCACGCTGGCGGTCGGCCTCCGCGTAGGAAGCCGCGGCCAGAAGCGCCGGGGGAATTATATGAGCGGCGCCGGGGCGGGCAAGAAACTTGGCCGGGCTCGGAGCCGGCTGGGTGCATGGCCGTAAATGCGTAGAGTTTCTCCGCGAATTCGCCGAAATCGTTTTGCAATGCTTCGCCTGAGGCGCCTAAAATGTGGGTGGGGGAGGAAGGTCGGAGGTTTGCGGTCGCGGCATGGAGGATCGGGCCATGAGAACTCCGGGATATCCGTCGGGATCGCGCGCCGCCGCATTCGCGGCCGCCGCGTGCGCTGTCCTTCTGGCCGGCGGCAGCGCCTCCGCCTGCTCGATACCGGTCTACAAGTTCGCGATGAAGGAATGGCCGCAGGGCGGATACGAGGTAATCGTGTTCAGGTCCGGCGCCCTGGGCGGCGCGGCCAGGGATGCCGTCGAGAGGCTGAAGGCGGCGGCGGAGTCAGAGTGGCTGCGGGCGAACGTTTACGTGCGCGAGGGGGATGTGGATGGGAAGATGGAGGAGGCGGACCAGAAGTTGTGGGAGGCGCAGAAGAAGGAAGGCGCCTCTGCGCCGTGGATGGCGGTCAACGGTCCGCCGAGAGTGGATCGCGTGCTGAGCGGCGGACCGCTGTCGCTCGAAGCGATCAACTCCCTCCTGGATTCGCCGAAAAGACGCGAGATGGCCAGACTGCTTCTGAAGGGGAAGTCGGCGGTGTGGCTGCTGGTAGAGTCGGGAGAGGAGGCGAAGGACGCGAAAGCCAGGGAGATCATGGATAGGCACCTTGCGGCAGTTAACGAGGAGGCGGCGAAGATCAGGAAATACATCGAGCAGAGGCGCGAAGAGGAGAAGAAGCTCAAAGAGCAGGCTGCGGCCGCGAAAAAAGACGCGAAGAAGGGCGGAGAACCAGCGGAGAGCGGAGGAGCTGCGAAGACCGGTGCCCCGGGAGATGCCGCGAAGGTGGAGGGAGGTGCCGCGCCTGAGGCGGCCGCGGAAGGGGAGGGATTCGGCCTGTCTCTTATACACATCTA
>JAOACM010000114.1 GCA_026417845.1 Planctomycetota bacterium
CTTTCATCCCGTCGGTGGCCGTCTTGCGGCTGAGCAGGTCCGATCCCGCCGAGTCGGGATTCGTCCGGCTGCTGCTCGCGCTGGCGGGCCGCGGCGAGACGGGAAAGGAACCGATAGCATTCCCGACGTTCGGGCGTGGGAGGATACTGGAGCCTCTGGTCGGGGACGACATAAGCGAGGATGCTGCGTATTCCGCACTGGCGTTCATCTGCGGCGACTGCGTCTGCGCGATAAAGGAGATGCAGCCTGGTATAGATCTGCTGACTTCTGTTTCGTGGCCGGAACTGCTGGAGTTCGCGAAGTCGCCAGAGGAGCTGGACAGGAGGCTGCCGCCTCTGGGGCCTGAAGCGGCATCCGCCGCCCAGCCGCCTGCCGGGGGCGCGAAAACCGGGGACGCTGAAACGAAGGTCGCGATCGGCATCGTGCTGATGGTGGCGGCCGGGCTGGTTATCGCGGTTGCGGCCACCGTAGTCATCTTGCGCCGGGGCGAAGGATAATGTGCCGCGGGAAGGACGCCGACCGTATCCCGGCTTTCGCGACCGCCGTGTGACCGGAGGGAAGGAATTGGAGCGCCGGCTCCCGCGACGCCGCCGGACGGGCGAGCGTCATGCGAGATGCCCGGTGTGATGGGAAAGCAAGGGAAAGACCATGAATATCCTCCTGCTGGCGTTCCGGGAGATACTTCACAGGAAAATAAATTTTCTGCTGGCTCTTCTGGTCGTCGCCGTGGCGGCCGCCGGTCTGGTCGGCGCGCTGGCCATGCTCCGCATGCACGGTATCGCCACGGATGCGATACTGGAAAAGAAGCGGGCGGAGGTGGCATATGCCGTTGCGCAGCTGGAGGACGATTATCGGAAGATCACCAAGGGAATGGGCTTCAATATACTTATCCTGCCCAAGGGGCAGAACCTGGGCGATTTCTACGCGGAAGACTACGCGGCGGCTGACATGCCCGAGGAGTATGCGGACATCCTCGGCCGCTCGGCGATAGTGACCGTCAGGCACCTCCTGCCGACGCTCCAGCACAAGTTCAAGTGGCCGGAGAAAGAGCGGACCATCTTGCTAGTCGGCGCTCGCGGAGAGGTGCCGATATCGCATCTGGAGAAAGAACAACCCATTATGCCGCCGATACCCCCCGGGAGGATGTTCCTGGGATACGAGCTCCATGCAAGTCTGAAAATAAAACCCGGGGATAAGGTACTGTTTGCCGGCCGGGAATACGTTGTGGACCGGTGCATGAAAGAACAGGGAAACAAGGACGACATAACGGTCTGGATTCCCCTTAAGGACGCGCAGGAGATACTCGGCAAGCCGGGGAAGATCAATTCGATACTGGCGCTTGAATGCAAGTGCGCGTGGGCCGACGTGGCGAAGGTGCGCGAGGAGATAGGGAAGATACTTCCGGATACGCAGGTTATTGAGAAGGCCACCGAGGCATTGACGAGGGCGGAGGCGAGGTCGCGGGCGGCGAAGGAGGCGAAGGATGCTCTGGCCCGCGAAGAGAGGGGACGCGAAAGGCTGAAGCGGGAATACGAGTCGTTCGTAGCCTGGATCGGTCCTCTGGTCGCAGCTGTGGCTGCGGTTATAGTCGGGTGTCTGGCGCTGCTGAACGTGCGGGCGCGACGGTCTGAGATAGCGATATTGCGGGCCGTCGGTGTCAGGTCCGGGCAGGTGCTGGTTCTGTTGATGATTCGAGCCGTAATAACCGGACTGCTTGGCGCGGCCATCGGCTTCGCGGCCGGCTTTTTCGGCGCAGGCGCGATCTGGCAGGCCCGCTCCGGGACGGAGCCGGTCCCGCTCGATGCGGTCTTCAGCCCGGCGGCGCTCGTCGCGACGCTCGTCCTGGCGCCGGTGGTTACGTGCGTGGCGAGCTGGATACCGGCGATGCTTGCCGTCAAGACCGATCCGGCCGCGATCCTGGCGGAGGAATGATCGCTCCGGGACGGCTGGAGCGGAGGGTCTTCCATCGAGCGGGGCGGATCCGCCCGGGAGTCGGCGTCCGGAAGCCGGAGTTTGCCGCCCCTGCCAGGCTGGCATTCGCGGCCGGCGGGTTGGGTGTCCGGGGCCGGGGGTGTGGATGCCTGAATTTGAGGGGACTGGCGGCTGGCGCGCTGAACGCTCTGAGGATCGGGGGTTGAGAGAAGCGAAGCGAGGGAAGTGGGACCCGGGAGCAGACCGCATATGGCGCTGGAAGTGAGCGGAGTGGAAAAACGCTATCGCAAGCTCGGGCGTGAGATCAGCGCGCTGAAAGGCGTATCGCTGACCGTCGAGCCCGGGAGGATCGTGGCAGTCCGCGGACCAAGCGGCAGCGGCAAGACGACGCTGCTGCTGGTCGCCGGGGGCCTTTTGCGCCCGGACGCCGGCAAGGTAACTCTTGACGGCTCGGACATCTTCGATCTCCCTCCAGACGGGCGCGCGACCATCCGATCGCGAAGCATAGGCTTCGTTTTCCAGCAGTATCACCTGGTGCCTTACCTGTCGGTTCTGGATAACATCAGGCTCCCGGCGCTCGCCATGCCCTCCCCGGATCCTCTGGGCAGAGCCAGAGAGCTGGCGGAACGCATGGGGCTGTCCGACAGGGCGCGGCACACACCGTCGGAACTCAGCGTAGGTGAGCGCCAGCGCGTCGCTCTGGCCCGCGCCATGTTCAATAAGCCACAGTTCATACTGGCCGACGAGCCCACCGGCAATCTCGACGACCGCAACGCCGGGATGGTGCTAGACTGCCTCTCCGGACACGCTGCCGGCGGCGGGGCCGTCCTGCTGGTTACGCACGATGCAAGGGCACTTAAGGCGGCCCATGTGGTCTATATCCTCGAGGACGGCACGCTCCGTGCCGCCTGATTCCAGGCCCGGTATCCGGCGCGTCACGCGGTCTCCAGCCCTCCCCTTCCGGCCGTAACGTCTCTCCCCGCGCAACATTATCCGGCAGGAAGCATCTTAAGATACGGTGGTATGCCGGCATTGCCGGCGCGGCGCGACGGGATGCCCGCACGGGTGCCGGCGTGCCGGTCCGTCGCCGGCCGGATTTTTCCACGAAAAAATCTTACCGGCCGGCCGCCCGGCGGCGCGTGTTCATATGGAGGAAGACATGGCGGCCTCGTGGGAGGAGGAGGCGCTCCGGCGATGGCGCGAGAATCGGGAAGATGAGGCGCTGGGCGAGCTTCTGAAGTCCAGGCGCGACCGCGCATATTCCGTAGCGCTTCGCCTGACCGGTTCGCCCGCCGACGCGGAGGATGCGGTCCAGGATGCCTTCCTCAAGCTGATGTCCAGGACGAAGGGGTTCGAAGGGGTCCGGGAATTCGACATCGCCGTTTACCGGGCCGTCGTCCAGTGCGGGCTGGACATGGTAAGGGAGCGGAGGCGGCGGGCGGCGCGCGAGGCCGCGGCCGGAACTGAGATGGCCGGGATCATGCGGGCGGCGAAGCCGGAAGGCGCGATGGACGACATCGAGCGGCAGGAACTGCTCGAAAAGATCGGGAAGCTCCTCGCCGAGCTGCCCGAGGGCGAGCGGGCTGCCGTCACGCTGTGCTACTCCCAAGGCATGTCTGTTTCGGACGCGGCCGCCGCTTTGGGTGTCTCGCGGCTGACGCTGCGG
>JAOACM010000115.1 GCA_026417845.1 Planctomycetota bacterium
AGATGTGTATAAGAGACAGGCATCTCCCGCAGCAGGTGCGGCCTGAGCGCAGAGGACCCCGAGCTCCGCGGAAACGACGGCCTCCCTGTCTCCGGCCTCCAGATCGAGATACAGCAGGTCCTGTTCAACCCTCCGTAGCGTATGCAGCCGCAAAGGCGCCTCCAACCTGCGCAGCGTTCCCAAGGCCTCGGCGCAGGCCGCTTCCGCCTCCCTGCCGGCGGCCTTGCCATCTCCGCCTCCGCCCGCCCGGCCGGTCGAAGCCCCGGCCTCCAGCCCGGCTATTGCCTCATCCAGCGACCGGATGATTCCGCATATCCGCCCGAGGTCTTCCAGCATGCGCTCCCGTGCCGCGTCCATCTTGCGCGACGATCCCAGCGATGCCCTGGCGGCAGCGACAGCAGCGCCAGTCTCCTGCTCGAACCCCCCCATCCATTCTCGCCAAAGCGCATCCGCCGTGGCCCGCCTGTCCGCTATCCATGCGGCAAGGCTCCTCTGATCCCTTTCCGCGGCGGGTATCGCGACCGCGGCGTTCTCCAGCACGTTCGCGTATTTCTCCAGTACGTTCCCGGCGTGTTCCAGAGCGCGGGAGGCCAGATATAAGCGGCCGAACGGCGGCGGAGGCGGCGCCTGCGGGCCTCCCGCATAAAGAACCTTCAGCATCTCCGGCGGCCTGTAGGCCTCCCTTTCTGCGTCGGCCAGCGCCCGGACCTCTCCGGCAAGTTCCCTCAGCCGCGGCCCGAACTCACGGCATCCGGCGGCCAGCGAGTTCAGCGCCGGCGCGATGCCCGGATCGGAGGGTGGCCTGGAGATTAGGTCTTTGAGCGGCGCGGCGGCCTCGCGCAGCGGGCTGATCAGCCCGTCCCTGCGGCGGGCCAGTTCCGCGAGCCGGTCGCGGCCGCCGGGCGTGCTCAGATCCTCCCTGATCAGCGCCTCCCTGCTCCCCGCCGCGGGATCGGGAGGCGGCGTCAGCAGGTCGGTCTTCTGGCGGAACAGCGGCGGATTGCCGGGGCCATCAGGCAGCCGGAAGAACGCCGGCGCAGGGCCTTTTCCGCACAGAAAATCGCACAGCTCAGCGATCTGCGAGCTTACATCCTCGATGCCAACGTCCGGAGGCGACACCGACGCCCTGGTGTCCGCCAGATACCGGCCGAGCGCCTGCGACTTCGCGGCGCGCATCCGCGCCGCCGCCGCGGGATCGGGTGCCGGCCGCCCTATGCGGTCCAGAAGGTTACTCTCGAATTCGCGCTGCACCCCCAGCGGGCCGGTCAGGTTCTGCTGCCTGAGGGAAAGCCCCCAGTCGGCAAACATGACGGTCATCATGGTCAGCATCGCAAGGATCAGCGTCAGCGCGAACTGCCAGCCCTTCCGCCGCTTAAGGACCGCGATGCCGAATACGCGGAATATGTTGATTATCCCCAGTCCGATGGCGGCCATGCCGACGGATTGCAGTCCGTTCAATATCTCCTCGTGGTATTCGCGGAACTTGAACCCCCTCCATGCCCCGTCCGGGCCGATGCCGTCCGGAAAGCGCTCCGGCAGGAGGAACTCGATTATGAAATATATCCCGCCAAGGAAGGTGACCGCGGCTATCAGTTTTCTGCGCATCGCGGCCCCTCCTCCTGCGCCCCTATCCCTGCCGCGGCGGCAGAAGCCACCTGGCCCATGCCGTCCGATAAGGAATCCAGTCGCCGGTCATGTCGGCTATCGAAAGGCTGGCGAATACGGCGCCGACGATAACGACCGCGAGGAGTACGCCCTTGGCTATGTCCTGCCCCCTGAGCGATCCGCGCTGGACCGGATCGCGCGACAGGTAGGCTCCCGCTGCGTATACCTCCTCGCCTATTATCGTGTAGTCGCAAGCGGTGATGAAGAAACATATCTGCTCATTGCTGGTCGTCCCGGCCACCTGGATGGCGCCGATCTGCTGGCCCGCCTCGGCCAGTATCAGCGACTCGGCCGCAAACGATCCGAACAGAAAACATGCCGCTGCCTTCTCCCGGTGCGCAAGCCCCATGTAGCCCGACGCAAAGGCGAACTGCTCTCCGGAAAGATAGCGTATGTCCTCGTCGTGGTACGCCTCCAGCCTGCCCTCCCCCCGGTAGCACTCCCGCACCGCCGACTGGGTTATCGCCATAACCTCCACATCCCGCTGGGGCACGAACAGCCGCGTCCCATACCTGGCCGCGCGTCTGGCCACGTGCGTCAGCACTCCGAGGCAAGCGAAGAAAAGCGGCCCGACCCCGGCAAGCCCGAAGGTGAACATGATAGGCCGACCCATCTCGACGGTCCGTCCTATCGCCTCGTCTATCGCGTCTATGCCGGGTATCCGGCGGATGTACATGTCCACCCCGCGCCTCTTGCGCGCCCTGGCCACCGCGATCGCCACGAGCGGCGGCGTTATCATCAGGACGGCCAGCAGCGGCATGCCCCATCCGCCGTTCTGAAACGCGTGTTCCACTCCGGGTATCTTCCCGCCGGCGGCCACGACGAGCGCTGTCGGGACAAGCGGTGTCAGCATCGGCCACCCTCCGCCACCTGGCTTCCACCCCAGTCTCCGGCCCCGGCCGCGCCTGCCGCTCCGGCAGATCCCGCCTCTCCGGTCGCTCCCGTCGCTCCGACAACTCCGGCCGCCCCGGCAACTTCCGCCGCCCCCCTCGCTCCAGCCGATCCCGCCGCTCCCATCGCCCCGGAAGTCCCCGCCCCCCCGGCCACTCCGCCGGCCGCGGACCTCTTCCGGACGCCCTTCCGCTCCAGCGCCTTCGCCTCTATGCGCGCCAGCAGTTCCGAGACGCATTCCGGATCGGACAGGAGCAGCCTGATCTCCTCGGTCCGCCAGAATCCGAACATCAACGCCAGCGGCGGCTGAACGAAGGCGTATCCGACGGATGTCAGCGTCGTCAGAGGCCTGTGCATTTCGAGAAACATCGTTGCCGGAGCTTCCAGCCCCTTACGGACGACCCATTCAGCCGCCGCGTCCACCAGGCGCTTCTTGCGCTCCTCCGACAGTTCACCGGAAAACAACGACGGGCAGCGAGGGGCACCGGTCGCAGTACCGTCAGGATTGGGAATTCGCGAGGCGGGACAGGCCAAGGGTACCCCCTCCGTACTGGGGGAACCGCCGACGCTTCCATCGAGACCCGGGCGCCAGCCACTTCAGTTGCGGAACGATCGCCCGGATGATAGGGGGCACTGCAGGACTGTCAAGATGAACTCACCCCGAATCAGGACGCGAACACACCTGCCAGCGGCCGGAATCCGTTTGAAAGCGGGCGGGCTGACTTTATAATCGTGAAAGGTTTGAGCGGAGGGATGCGTCAAGGGTGCGAGGTTCCGGCCGGTCGTCCATGGAGCCTCGATGCGCCGGCGTAGCTCAGTGGTAGAGCAACGGAATCATAATCCGTTGGTCGCTGGTTCAAATCCAGCCGCCGGTACCAGCAATTTGACGTTGTACGCCTGCCGGGCGATGTGCTCCGGGGGCGGGAAGCATCCGGGCGAATGACGGTCGGCGCGCGTAGAGCGGGTTTCCCGGGGTACGGGGAGCCGGCTTTTCCCGGATATGGGCATCAGGGCTGGTGCGCCGCGAGGCGCGGGGCAGGGAGCGGGCGCCGCGTCTCAGGGGGCATCCTCCTCCGCACCAGGCCCGGACCGGCCGGAGGCTTCGCTACCGTTATGGCGCTTTTCAGAGCCTGTCCGGAAACCCGCAGGCACGGAGTTTAAGGGTGAGCGATCCCGACTTCCGGGCG
This sequence comes from Planctomycetota bacterium, assembly GCA_026417845.1. Lineage (GTDB taxonomy): Bacteria > Planctomycetota > SZUA-567 > H5-PLA8 > CALKMO01 > CALKMO01. The sequence goes on from JAOACM010000115.1 coordinate 3,744, forward strand.
TGGAGTTTCCGGATAGGCTTTTAAAGTTAAAAATGGCGCGCGGGGTTCGGATGGCATTGACGATCGAGGTTCGCCTGCCTGACCTTGGTGAAGAATCCAAGGATACCGTAACGTTGGTGAACCAGTGGTACGCCGGGGAGGGGTGCGCGGTTCGTTCCGGCGACGATCTGGCGGAACTGGTCACCGACAAGGCCGCGTTCTGCCTGCCGGCGCCGGCATCCGGAGTCCTGGTCCGTATAATCGCCCCGGAGGGAAGCCGGGTCAAGGCCGGCGACCTTCTGGCCGTCATCGCCGGAAGCAACACCTGAATCCGTCCAAGCGCCCGCGGGCCGGGAAGATCGAGCGGGGAAAAGAATGCGCGGACGACGCGGCCGGTTCATCGTCATCGAAGGCCCCGACGGCGCCGGGAAGACGACCCAGGCGGAGATGCTGTGCCGCGAGCTGGCCGGGCGAGGATTGGACGTGCTGCTGGTGCGCGAGCCGGGCGGGACGGCGGTGGGCGAAAAGATACGCCGCATACTCCTCGACAGGCGCACCGATAACTTGACGCCGCTTGCCGAGGCGTTCCTGTTCCAGGCCGCGCGCGCCCAGCTGGTGGATGAGATCATCCGGCCGGCTCTTGGGCGGGGGACGTGGGTGATCGCCGACAGGTTCTCGGCTTCAACATACGTCTACCAGGGCTGCGCGGGGGGAGTGCCGGCGGCAGAGATCGAAAGGATGTCCGGGCTGGCGACCGGCGGCCTGTGGCCGGATTGTTACCTGATACTGGCCGTATCCGAGAGGGAGGCGGAGGCTCGCAAGAGGCGCGCGGGGCGCAGGAAGGACAGGATGGAGGCCAGGCCGGCCGCTTTCCGGAGGAAGGTATTCGAGGGGTATCGGGAGTTCGCCCGGAGGCACGCCGGGCGCGTAGCGGTCGTGGATGCATCCGGCTCTCCCGGGGAGACCTTCCGGAAAGTCCTGGAGGCCCTCGATCATGCCCTGGGCTGACATCGTCGGACAGGAACCCGCGGTGGCTTACCTGCGCTCAGTCTTCCGCCGCGGCAGGCTTGCCCACGGCTACCTGTTCGCCGGTCCCGCCGGAACGGGGAAACGGACGGCGGCCGGCGCGTTCGCGGCTGCGTTCTTCTGCCGCGTCCTGCCAGGCGAAGGATGCGGCGCCTGCCGCGACTGCTCCAGGGTCGCCTCCGGACAGCATCCGGACCTGTTCGTCGCGGACGCGGATCCGTCGGAGCGCGAGATCCGCAAGGCCGTCCTCGATGCGCTGACGGAGGCCGTGCACAGGAGTCCGCTTGAGGGGCGCGGCAGAGTGGCGATCGTACCGGTGGCCGAAAGGATGAATGAGACTTCGGCCAATATGCTGCTGAAGACGCTCGAGGAACCGCCTCCGGCGACGGTACTGATACTGACCAGCGAAGCGCCGGAGGGGCTGCCGGAGACAGTCAGGTCCAGACTCCAGCGCGTCCGGTTCGGCAGGCTCCCCGCCGGGACGGTAGCGCGCGTTCTGCGCGAGAAGCTGGGGATGGGCGCGAAGGAAGCGGAGACGCTGGCCGCGATGGCGGACGGCAGCATCGGACGGGCGATCAGGCTCGCCGGGGGCCGCTTTACAGAGATGCGCGGGGCGCTCATGGATGCGGTGGAAGGCATCGCGCGCGGCGACTTCCGGGAATTCGCGCGGACGATGGCCGGTATGGAGTCCGAAGTATCCGCCGGCGCGGGCGCGGAGGAAGAGGACGGGGCGGCAGAGAGAGGGGAGGCGGGGGCTGGGGCGGGGGCGGGCGAGGGGGAGGGGAAAGCGACGAAGACCGAACTGCGGCGGCGGGGGGGTCTGCTCGCGATGGAAATCCTCAGGTCTCTGTACAGAGACGCCGCCGCTGCCGCGGCCGGAAGCGACCGGCTGATCAATCCCGATTTCCGCGAGCGCGCGGCCGACATCGCCTCCCGGTTGGGTCTCGACGGGGCGCTGGAGGCGATGGAACACGTGTCGTTCGCGGATTTCTGCATACGGCGGAACTGCCACGTGGATCTGGTCTGCAGGGTTCTCGGGGAACGGCTGGTCAGGGCGCATGGGTACCGGTAATTCCGAAGAAAGAAGACGCAACGCGGGTGCTGACGATGGTCCGGCGGAATCGCCGGGCGCCGCGGGACCCCTATCGCCCGCTTCCTCCGGCGGAGCGCGACCGGAGGCGCCGCCGGACGCAACCGGCCTTGCGCCGGAAGAAACCGCTGAGGGAGGACCGGCGGCGGAAGGGGCGGCAGAGGGATCGCCGTATGCGGGGACCGGGCGGCCGCTTCAGGCTGACGCCGCGGCCCAGTGGACGGTCGAGGTCAGGTACGGGGCCTTCGAGACGCGCCTCCTCTGCGCCTCGGACATCGGAGACATCGCAGTCGGAACTTGCCTCGTGGTCCGCACCGACAGGGGCACCGAAATGGCCGTCGCCATATCCCCGCCGCGCCCGAACCGCGACGCCGTCCCGCTTCGCGCCCGCGTCCTGCGCAAGGCAAACGCCGCCGATATCGAACTCCAGCATAAGCTCGAATCGGAGAAGCGCACCGAGGCCCATGCCTTCGCATCCAGGCTGATACGCGAACACCAGCTCAAAATGAAACTGGTCTATGTCGAACCGCTGCTGGGAGGCGAGAAGATGATCTTCTACTTCAGCGCCGACGGCAGGGTGGACTTCCGGGGGCTGGTGCGGGAGCTGGCCCGCGAGTACCGGACGCGGATCGAGATGAGACAGATAGGGCCGAGGGACGAGGCCAGGCTCCTTGGCGAGTACGAAACCTGCGGCCGGCGCCTGTGTTGCAAGGCGTTCCTCGACAGACTGGAACCGGTATCCATGCGCATGGCCAAACAGCAGAAATCCACGCTCGATCCCGGGAAGATCTCCGGCCGCTGCGGGCGCCTCAAGTGCTGCCTCCGTTTCGAGGACAGAGTTTACGCAGAGTTGAGGATGAACCTGCCCGAGGTGGGCGATACGGTGATAACTGCCTCGCTCAAGGGGGAGGCTATCAGCTGCGACATAATGGGGCAGAAGGTCACAGTCCTTACGGCGGAGGGAGAGCGCGCCACAGTAAGAGCTGAGGAGATACTGTTCGTCCAACCCCCCGCCGGGGGGCAGACGGAGGAAGGCGGGGAGGACGATCCGGACCGGATACGGAACGAGGGGAAACGGGAGGGCCCGGCCGGAGGACCAGCAGGGGAGTCGGGGAGCGGGGCGTGACCCGTTCCGCCGCCGGAGGCCGGACCGGAAGTTCCGCCCGGACGGAAAAACCCGGCGCCAGCAACCCGGAGAACCGCCTCCGGACCGGCCCGCCGGCTCGCCGGAATCATCCCCGCCGGGGGGTGATCGGGAAAAGCCTACGGGATCCGGGTGGAGGGCAGAGAGCAGTACGCCGGTGGCCTCCTGGTAACCGCCGGATGGGGGATCGCGATGCGCCGGGGCGTCCGAAACGCGCGACGGGCCGGCACCAGAGCGATGCGGAGCGGGGAATGAGCGAAGGCGAGGAAGTCAAACTGCGCGAGATACTGCGGAAGGACAGCCGGTACCGCCGTGAGGCGTATTTCTTCGTTTCCGAGGCGCTCGGCGTCGCGATGCGCAGGCGCGGACGCCCGGGACACGTCACGGGCAGGGAACTGCTCGATGCCCTGCGCGACCTCGCGCGCGAACGCTTCGGCCTCATGGCGAAGACGGTCCTGAACATGTGGGGCGTCCATCGCACCGAGGACATAGGCGAGATCGTCTTCAACATGGTGGATGCGGGCCTGATGTCGAAGCAGGAATCCGACAAACGCGAGGACTTCGCCGGCGTGTTCGATTTCGACGAGGCGTTCGATAAGGACATCAGGATCATGCTGGAGGACTGAATCGCGCGGCGGACATCCGATCCCCGGCCGATGGCCATGCGCACGGACTTTCCGACCGGCGAAAATTCCGCGCCCGGGACGGGCCGGCCAGATGCCTCTCGCTGCCCCCGCCCCGACGCCGCTCCCCGGCGGACGGCGCGGGAGGAGGACCGATCCCCCGTGCCCGGGCACTCCGAAGGACCCCGCTTGCCGTTCCCGCTTAAGCGCTTCGGCCAGCATTTCCTGCCGGACCCCGCCATAAACCGTTCCATTGTTGCCTCAGCCGGAATCGTCCCCGGCGATGTCGTTCTCGAGATCGGCCCAGGCACCGGCAGCCTTACCAGGGAACTGCTCGCGGCGGGGGCTGATGTGCTGGCCGTCGAAATAGACCGCCGCTTTGCCGATCTGCTGAGAAAAACGCTTCCGGGCGGGCGGCTGGAGATACTTTGCGCGGATGCCCTCGCCGGCAAGCGCAGGCTGGCCCCGGCGATGGTCGAGGCCCTTTCCGAAGCGGTGCGCAAAAGTGGGAAACCGGGTTTCAAGTGGGTCTCGAATCTGCCGTACAACGTCGCGACCCCGCTGATCGTAAACATCCTGTCGCTGCGATCTCCAAGGCTCCTGCGCGCGGTCGTCACTGTTCAATGGGAAGTCGGGAAACGCCTTGTCGCCAGGCCCGGCGATCCCGCCTACGGCCCGGCAGGGATACAGGTCCAGCTGCGGGCCGACGTCGGAATACTCCGCAGGATAAGCGCAGGTGCCTTCCGGCCGCGCCCGAAGGTGGATGGCGCGGTCGTGATGCTGAAACCGAAAGATGGTATCGCCCCGGCCGAGGAGGAAGGATTCTCCGCATTCATCGGTTCGCTCTTCGCCCACAGACGCAAGACTCTCAAAAGCTCCCTCGCCCTTACGCCTCACGGCAGCTCCGGTCCCGCTCTTCTCCGTTCAATGGGTATCGCCGAAACACTCCGCCCCGGCTGCCTCTCTCCAGCTCAGCTGCTCGATCTTTACAGGAGACTCCGCGACTCCGCCGGCACTTCCCTTTGCCCCGACACGGCCGACACTCGATAGCACCCCTCGTATGAACGCCCTTCGCGGAAACACATATAACGGGAGCAGAGGGCGGATCGCATGATGGATGCGGCGGCGGGTTTGAGCCTGTCCAAAAACTTCTGCGGCGTCCAAGGTTTACGCGGCGTCCAGCCCGATCCGTCCGGAGGTTTATGGACGGGATCTTACACCGCGGACTTCGGACGCAACTCCAGACGGCACAAACGGTTGCGATAAGGGCATGGGCTTTGCACCGGAAGCCTCTGTGCCCGCGGCGCCCCGGGGCCCTTCACCGGCTGGGGCGTATGCCCGGCGGGCAATGGAAAACTGCAACAGAAAACATCCTGGGAACGTCTTATGGTTTAGGGTGAAGAAATCTGGCGGCGTCAGGACTGGGGGGCACCGTCTTCGTAACGGCGCGGAGAGGGAGGAGAAGGATAGGTTTCGGCCTCCTTCATGGATGATGCGCCAACGTTGACAGCTCCATCCGAGGGGTGGGGCGCGAACGGACGGGTGGGCGTAAAATGGAAAGCGGAGGGTCTGAATCGTGAGGACGATCAGGAGAATGCTTATCGGGAGCTTCGCAGTTGGTCTGGCGGCGGCGGGAGGCGCGCCGGGCGAGGAGCCGGCGACGACGCCTGCGGCGCCCGGTGCGCCGGCTACGCCTAAAATCATCAACTTTACGCTCTCGGAAAAACAAGTGAAGGAACTCGAGGAGCGCATGAAAAAGGCGGCCAGGGAGCTGACGGAAAAGAACCGGCAGGAGGCCAGACAGGACAAGGATCTCAAGTACGACCCGAAGGATCCGCGCAGCAAGGAGGAGCAACTGCGGGCCAAACAGATTCAGAAGGCCAACCTCGCGATGATCAAGGAGATGAAGGCGAAGGCGGACGACGCGTTCAAGAATCAGCGGTATCGCGAGGCGGCTCAATTCTACGGCTCGATAGCGCTGGCCGACGTCCCCGGATCGGAGACGATGGCCGAAGAGGCGCGCGCGAAATTCGTCGAGATGGAGAAGCTGGCGCAGGGGCACCTGGACGCGGCCGAAGACTTCATTCTCCAGCGGCAGTATGTAAAGGCTGTCGAGGAACTGCGAATAGTGGTCAACGAGTTCCCCTTCACCGACGCGGCCCCAAAGGCGGCGGCGCGGTTGCGGGGGCTGCAGAGCAAGAAGGAAGTCGCGGCCTACTGCGCCTACGCCGAGGCGGAAGGACTCGAACAGGCCGGAAACTTCAGGGCGGCGATCAGGGCTTATCGCGATATAGTCGCCAGGCATCCGGAATCGGTGCCGGCCGTCCGGGCTGAAAAGCGCCTGGCGGTTCTGGAAAAGGACGCGGCCGTGCAGGAAAAGGTGAAGGCTGAGATAGCCGCCGAGGCCGAGGCGCAGGCCCCGGCCATCTTCAACATCGCCGAGAACTTCATGAAGAGCGGCATGAACGACAGCGCCAGAGAGAAACTCAACATGATCATCGAGAAGTATCCCGGAACGCCCCAGGCAGAAGAGGCGAAGAAAAAGCTCGATGCCCTGAAAGGCC